>JBAPSY010000270.1:0-2874 GCA_049281855.1 Anaerolineales bacterium | reverse complement strand
GCCACAGTCATCGGAAATGCAGCCACCCAGCTCGTCGAAACCGACAAAGTAGTCGCCATGATGGGCTTCAGCGACAGCGATATGACCCTGGCAGCAGCTCCCATCGCTGCGAAAGCGGGGATCGTATTTGTCACATCTGGCGCCACTTCGCCCAAGCTGCCCGACCAGGTGCCCGATTATCTATTCCTGGCCTGCTTTGGCGATAATGTCCAGGCTGCAGCCGGCGCCGAATATGCATATAACATCCAGAATTTCAAGAGTGTTTACCTGTTAACTGATCAGGGCATGGAATACACCAAGCTGCTCAGCAAATACTTCAAAGAGCGCTATACTGAGTTAGGCGGTCAGGCCATACTTGAAGACAGTTACCAGACCGGCGATAAGGATTTTTCAGCTCAAATCACCAGGCTGAAGGGCAATTCAACCCAACCCGATTTCCTATACATCGCTGCTGGACCGGATGATATCGGCACGATCGTTAAACAGTTCCGTGACTCAGGTATTGATAAAGCCATCATGGGTGGTGATGGGTACGACACTCCACTCCTGGTCCAGATCCCTGGAAAAGGCGCCACCAATGTGTACTTTACGACCCACTCTTTGATGGATCCAAATCTAGGAACAGACCCGATCAAGAAGTTCATTAGCGCCTATACAGCTGAATACGGGAATCCGCCGGAAAATGCCTTCGCCGCCCTGGGATATGACACGATGAAACTCATCGCTGATGCGATCAGCCGTGCCAAATCCACTGATCTAAAAGCTATTCGCGACGCTCTCACCGCCACCAAGGATTTCCCTGGTATAACCGGAAAGCTCACCTATCTCCCCGGCAGCCGTGTGCCTCAAAAAGGTGTCGCTTTAATCCTGGTTAAAGATCAGAAGCTGACCCTGGCTGCCGAAGTCGTGCCAGGGAAAATCCCAGCACCTTAGAATGAACTCACTGAGTTAAGATAGAAATATACCTCGTCTTCCAGAACCTCCTTGGAGGTTCTGGAAGACATTAGAAAAAAGGAAAAATAGCATGAATAAAAACACCCTCGAGGTGCAGCATTTGAATGGGTCGGATTGGAAAACCAAACCCTTTGAAAAAGTAATCCTGCCTTTAGGCTCTCTTGAGAACCACGGATGGCACCTTCCCTTCGGTACCGACGCTATGACGGCTTACCTGATAGCATTAGATATCGCCGCCCGTCTCCCGAATACGGTCGTCCTCCCACCGGTAAACTACGGCATGAGCGAACACTATAAATCCTTTTCTTTTTGTGTGTCGCTTCAGTTTGATACCGAAACTGCGATCATCCGTGACATTCTCGAATCGGTATATCGTGAAGGCATTCGCAAGGTCTTCATCATGAACGGGCACGACGGAAATATTGCTCCCATTGAAGTCGCGGCCCGCACGGCCAAAGTAGCTCACTCTGATTTTAAGATCGTTTCCCTGGATGCCTGGTGGAAGATGGTCGGCGACGTGCTGCCCCCCGACTTCTTTGAGGTCTGGAACGGCCTGGGTCACGCGGGTGAGGGGGAGACCTCCATATGCCTGGCATTGTTCCCTGAGCTGTGCGAACCCTCCAAGGCTGTGGGTGTGGTGCCTCACCTTCCCCCCCATGTGGATGTCAAGTGGACTTTCAATGAGCTGACCAACGTTGGCGCCTCCGGCGATCCTACAAAAGCCAGCCTAGAAAAAGGTAAAAAGATGCGTGAGATCCTGGTCAATACCGTAGTCGGAATTCTCACCGATCTCGACAAAAATGATTGGGATTACCGATCACCCGAAACACGATAAAACAGCCGGATTAGAAGGCAAAAAAACATGACAGATGACCGATCGAAAAATAGGCAACCAATGCAGGAATATTTAGTAGAATGTGGGTATTGAAATGTCCTATACCACAAGATTAGGACAATAACATTATCTCCAATCTTCAGCTGCTGTCATACTGAAATGTGCTGCCAGGATACTTTAAAAGCTGACTACTTGACCATCTCCCAAGAGGTGTATGCAGGTTTTATTTAAATCCTGTTATTATCCACTGGGCTTCCTACCCTATGCGCTTGGGCAATATCCTCAGTAGTCTGGGCAACTCCGTAACACCTGCAAGTCAGCAAGCCCCATAAGCTTTTGCAGGTTGAATACATCTACACCTGCACGGAGCATATAGATGGCACAGGCTCGCCTGGCCGTCAATAACCCAGCCATCCTGGTTCCAGGTCATCCAGCACATGAACGAGAGCATGACTGTGGTTATTGCATGTAAGATAGTCAGGTTACCTCGCGACTCATAATACAATATCATCATCACAATATTCTCGCATACGAGAAATGCAGAGGACACCCCTGGGTCAACTTTAGAGGTGGAATAATCCCATGCGTGAACTGATGACGATCCGAGGGGAAAATATCACTTTACCAAACCTCATGAATTATTCAAGATAATCCACGTTATAGGTGGGACAATATAGCAAGAGTCCGTAGAATCGATGGTCAGGTATACGCCATTACAGTATTAAAGCGTATACAATTCCATTAGATGGAACCCCAAATTCGGTGATTTCGATAAACCACTTTTGTCGATATCAAGAATTTCAAGAGGCGAGTATTAGGTGGGAGTCTAATATAGCAAATGATGTCCTTTGTTATGTGTCTGAACCAGATTACGAATATATGGACTATCTTATATTTGACTGTTATTAAATAGAAAATAATAATTGCGAGATGGGAAGCGATCAATATACCCGGCAGTTTGTTATTACAATTCCCACTGGTGGAATGCATAAAATTATGGTTTTTTGTGGCTTTTCATGGGGATATTATGTGTATCACAGCTTCAAACCCTATAACACCTTACCAACTCGGAATGGGACCTAGAC
>JBAPSY010000269.1:0-17814 GCA_049281855.1 Anaerolineales bacterium | reverse complement strand
AGGAAAAAGGTCAAGGTATGGTTGAATATGCGTTGATTATTGTATTGATTGCGATTGTTGTCATTGTTATTCTCACCGTTCTCGGCACCCAGATTTCCTCGGTCTTTAGCACAATTTCTTCAGCTCTTCAAACCGCAAGGACCTAATCGTCCATTTTTCCAACAAACCGGACCCGGGTAACCGGGTCCGGTTTGTTTAAATTCAGTTTCTTTAATTCGTATAAATATGCATATTGGATCAGTGAATACAATTATGGTTATTGCTTTTTTATTCTTGAGGAGATATAAGAATTTATCAGTCTCAGAGAAAATTCTTGGAGTATCAAAGAATATTTGCGTATAGGCAATTTCAACCCAAAATAAATTACAATTTCAGTGGATATGAACAGTTTGGCTTGCATATTTGTTAGGGATTATTAAGCGTTCTACTATTGATTTTCATTATATGTTAATTTATAATAAATGAAACATTCAATCCACCAAAAGAAACAAAATGGGAAGGAGGTGAAACCAATGTTATTCTCGCCTAAGGAAAAAGGTCAAGGTATGGTTGAATATGCGTTGATTATTGTATTGATTGCGATTGTTGTCATAGTTATTCTTACTGTCCTTGGCACCCAGATATCCTCAGTCTTCAGCACAATTTCTTCAGCTCTTGGCCAGACTACTTAATTGTCGTGTTATCCAAACCAGGGACCCGGCACAACCGGGTCCTATTATTTAATTAATAATGGTCTAAATCTTGCAGCCATAGGGTGGCAAGGTTTGGCAATATCATGTAGACTTAGGGAAATCAGGGTCCACACCCCCTGAACTTGACTTTTGACATAATGGTCGTATGATTAATCGAATGGCAGCTTAAGAATATCAGATCATGGGAGGCTGAAATGCGTCGTGGAAGAATTTTCTTTCTATTAGCATTAATTATTGTGATCGGCTTTGCTCTAGTGTATTTTGCTTATAGTAAGGGTTTGATATTTCCACAAGCTGGGGGGACTAGTGAAGCCGTCAACGAGGCACTATTTACTGCAACCCCGATTGCAACAACTAAAGTTGTTGTTGTGACGCAACAGGTGCAGCGCGGTGACATTATCACCGCAGATAAACTAGACATGGTTGATTATCAATCAGATCTCGTATTACCGATCATGTTTACCGATGTCAACCAGGTTGTTGGGAAAATGGCACGGTACACCATGGATCCATACACTGTGGTGACATCTGCATTAGTGACCGGTTCTCCAATTACTGAACAGGGTTCAGATGATGCCTTGTTCATTTCCCCGGGAATGGTGGCTGTTTCCATTCCAATAACCCGGTTATCGAGTGTATCTTATGCTCCGGAAAGGGGAGATCATGTGAATGTAATTGTCACAATGCTATTTGTGGATCTGGATCCAGCCTGGCAAACGATGTTACCCAACTGGACGGGAAATGTGATCGGTCCTGGTGGAGGTGTTGCAAATGATGGCACTTTGTTTGCACTACCTATCCGCGGTGCATCTGAGCAAGGCCGACCGGAAACTGATCCGCTGGTGAACCAGACATTTTACATTTTACCCTCAGAGCAGCAACGTCCGCGGCTTGTGAGCCAAACATTGATACAAAATGTTATTGTGCTCCAAATGGGGAACTTTCTAACCCCAGCTGAAAAAGCTGCATTAGAGGCAACACAACCTGCGGCTACAGCCACCCCGGAGCCAGGTACGGAGCAAGCTCAGCAGCAGGCGCCTCCGACACCGACCCCGATTCCCGCCCCTCCAGATGTGATTACTTTAATTGTATCTCCACAGGATGCAGTTACATTGAATTACCTTATCTATGGTGGTGCCCAGCTTACCCTGGTCTTACGTAACCCGCGCGATGCTGATGTCAACGCAACTGAAGCAGTGACCCTGTCTTACTTACTAGACCAGTATAATATACCTATTCCAGTCAAGTTACCTTACGGTTTTCAACCTGCAGTAACTTCATTGGCTCCGCCATCGCTCCAAAATGATACTACCCCAACCCCACAACCATGAGAATATCGCCTAATTTGGAGTTGATCAGTGGTTGATACTGAAAAAATTCGAGTAGTAATCGTCGACGACATTGCTGAAACTAGAGAAAACATCAGAAAATTATTACAGTTTGAGCCTGACGTCGAAGTAGTTGGAGTCGCGAGAACTGGTCGCGAAGCAATAGATATCTGCAAAGATGCAAAACCAGATGTCCTTTTAATGGACATCAATATGCCTGATATGGATGGTATTGCGGCGACGGAAATTATCCGAAAAAATGTGCCGTATACACAGATCGTGATCCTTTCGATACAAAACGATCCCAACTATATGCGGCGCGCAATGCTGGCAGGTGCTCGAGATTTTCTGACAAAGCCACCTACAATCGATGAATTGAATTCAGCCATTCGTCGTGCAGGTGCCATGGCACATGATGAGCGCTTAAAAGCACCCCAGGTAAGCGGTGCACAAATCTCAAGACCTGGAGGAACGCATCCGTCAGGTTCATCAGGTGCAGGTGGAAAGGTGATAACTTTTTACAGCCCGAAGGGTGGTTCAGGGTGCACGACGCTGGCTACAAACTTAGCTGTATGTTTAATAAATGAAGATACATCTGTAATCATCGTTGATGGAAATCTTCAATTCGGTGATGTGGCGGTATTCTTGAATGAACAGGGTAAATACAGCATTCTAGACCTAACCTCACGTGCTGATGAATTGGACCCTGATATTATCAACAATGTAACGATAAAACACTCGCAATCCGGAATTAAAATATTAGCTGCACCAATGAAACCTGAACAGGCTGACATGGTATCAGGCGAACAGTTCTCCAAAGTACTCAGGTATTTAAGGACCATTTACTCATATGTGATTGTTGATACAGCATCATCGTTGCAAAATATTACCGCGAGTGCGATCGATAATAGTGACCTGCTGATCTTACTCACAACCCAAGATATCCCGTCCATCAAAAATTCAAGATTATTCCTTGATGAGATTGATGCATTAGGTTTCGACCGCAAGCGAATAATTTTTGTGATGAATAAGTTTGATAAACGGATTGGGATTACGTCTGAAAAAGTGAGTGAGAACCTAAAACAAGAAATCACAGCCGTTATACCCTTTGAGGAAAGGGTGATCGTGTCTGTTAACCGGGGAATACCATTTTTGCTAGTAGATAAATCTCGCCCCTTATCCCGTTCAATCCTATCACTTACTGAAGTGGTGAGAAAACGGATTTCTGAGTTAGAATCTCAGACTGAAACTCTTACATCAATTAAAAGTACTGGTAAAAAATAGGAATATTAAAGTTGAATTGGAGGATTCAAAATGTCTCTCCTAAAACGAATTGAGCAAGGAAAAGGTGTACAGCCCCAATCTGGGCAAGCTTCTGCTGGAGGCGGACAACCAAGCTTAATGACATTACAAGCCCGTCGGGTCGTGCCACCAGGTGTTAGCGCACAAAAAGATACCTACACTGATTTAAAAACCCGGGTTCAGAATCGGCTACTTTCTGAGTTGGATCCTTCTATGGATATAACCCGGGTAAGCGAAGTACGCAGCACAATCCAGGATTTATTTGAACAGGTACTCGCAGAAGAGAATATTGTCCTTTCGCGACCGGAAAGACAACGTTTGTTTGAACAGATCAGTGCTGAGATACTAGGATATGGTCCTATTCAACCGCTTCTAGAGGATGATACGATCACTGAAGTCATGGTAAATGGTGCCAAGAGCATATATATCGAGCGTGCAGGCAAGATTATCCGTATTCCGGTGGCATTTGAAAGTGATGAGCATGTCATGCGCGTTATTGACAGAATTGTTGCTCCACTTGGCAGAAGGATCGATGAATCCAGCCCATATGTCGATGCACGCCTACCTGATGGGTCGCGTGTTAATGCGATCATCCCACCCATATCTCTCGTTGGTCCTGTGCTAACTGTACGAAAATTTGCCAGGAATCCGATTACTCTCGAGCAATTAATTGAGTTTGGTACCATTACACCCGAATCACTTCAATTCCTTAAAGCATGTGTTGAATCAAAACTTAATTTGATTATTTCTGGGGGAACCGGCTCTGGTAAAACCACCCTGCTTAATATTCTTTCACAATTTATCCCGGCAGATGAACGAATTATCACTGTAGAGAATGCTGCAGAGCTGCAGCTACGGCAGGAACATGTTGTGACATTAGAATCGCGACCGCCAAATATTGAAGGACGAGGAGAAGTAACAATTCGACAGCTAGTAATCAATTGTTTACGTATGCGCCCTGACAGGATAATTGTTGGTGAAATCCGTGATGAGGCAGCGCTTGATATGCTGCAGGCCATGAATACCGGCCACGATGGCTCAATGACAACTGCCCACTCTAATAGCCCACGAGATACGCTCGCCCGTTTGGAGACGATGGTCATGATGGCAGGGATGGAATTACCTGTTCGAGCAATCCGTGAACAGGTTTCATCTGCCATCGATTTAATTGTTCACCAGGAACGAATGAGAGATGGCACGCGCAAGGTGGTTAATATCACGGAAGTATCGGGGATGGAAGGTGATGTCATTACCATGACTGATATTTTCGTTTTCGAACAATCTGGTTTTGAAGGTGGAAAAATCATCGGTAGATTACGACCGACGGGTCTGCGGCCGAAGTTTATGGATAAGATTGAAACATCCGGGATCCATCTACCTCCATCCATCTTTGGAATTGGTGAACGCAGGCGATATTAAACCCTCTCTTCTAAAAAGCTAAGGTTGATTATGGATCCTTCAACAATTCTAATCTTGGGTGGCGTAATAGCCCTAATTCTGTTGGTGATAGGGTTAATTGTCACAGCCACTGAAGAACGCTCATTGGTTGACGAGCGTCTTGAATATCTTGAAGCAGAAGGAGAAACTGTAGTTTCCAAAAAAGCCATTCTGGGTGAATGGGTCGGGAAACAAGCAACACGGTACACTTGGGGACAATCCCTCACCCGGTCATTAGCACGTGCTGATATAAAGATGAAAGTTGGTGAGTTCATCCTCGTAACTATTGTTTTAACTATTATGGGTGGTTTATTGGGCTGGTTCATTGCCGGAGGTTCGAATTTGGGTGGTGGGGAATCTTCTTTGCAAGTATTAACGAATGTCCCAGGTGTCCTTATTGGTGGTATTGCTGGTTTTTTTGCACCAACACTATATATGAGACGGCAGCAGGGAAAGAGATTAATTAAATTTGATAATCAACTAGCCGATATGCTTAGCTTGTTGGTAAATGGTCTCAGAGCTGGGTATTCTACGATGCAAGCCATGGAAGCGGTCAGCAGAGAATTACCTTCACCAATATCTGATGAATTTCGTCGGGTGGTTCAGGAAATGCAACTGGGTATTCCAATGGATGTTGCATTGGAAAATTTAACTCGTAGAATTCCGAGCAAAGATCTTGACCTGGTTGTGACAGCATTAAATGTACAACGAGAAGTTGGTGGTAACCTTGCTGAAATATTAGACACCATATCCCATACAATCCGGGAGCGGGTACGGGTTAAAGGTGAAATCCGGGTCTTAACTTCACAGGTGATGATGTCTGGTCGAATATTGTCGATCATGCCTGTGGCTGTAATCATCCTCATGTACTTCTTAAATCGGCAATATATGATGCGATTCTTCAATCCCGCTACTCGAATGTTCGGAATTCCTGCATTGATTTTTGGAGCATTTATGATCGTAATAGGCTATTTAGTAATGCAAAAGCTCGCTAGTATCGAGGTATAGTGTTTCTATCATAGGAGATAGAAAAATGGCAACAATACCTTTATTTATTATTGGTTTGGTAATTCTAGTTGGAGCAATTATATTAATAATTATTGGCATCCAATCTCCTCAAGGGGTTGATCCACTAGAAGAGAGATTAGCTGAATTCGCGGCTCGAGGAGAATCTGTATCTCTTGAGGAAATTGAGCTTTCTCAACCTTTCACACAACGCATCATTGTACCAATTGCAAAACGGATGGGAGAATTTGTAATGCGGTTTACTCCGCAAAACGCGATCTCATCCATGTCGAAAAAGTTAGAATTGGCTGGAAATCCTGGCAACATGGATCCAGCTGTGTTCTTTGCCTTGCGTTTCGTTGGAATCCCGTTCGGAGGAATATTTATCATCCTTGACTCTATTGCTGCTCCAGACAGCTTTATGAACGGAAAGGGTTTATTATTGGGACTTCCCGCAGCCATTTTAGGTTTTTATCTACCTGATTTACTCCTACAAAGTCGGATCGATCGTCGACAAAAAGAAATCCGGAAAGCCATGCCTGATGGTTTGGATTTATTGACTATTTGCGTGGAAGCAGGTCTTGGCTTTGATGCTGCCATGTCTAAGCTATATGATAAGTGGGATAATGAACTTGGAAGGGCGTTTGGGCGAGTGGTGCGAGAAATTCAATTGGGGAAATTACGCCGAGAAGCGTTGCGAGATATGGCTGATCGTTTGGGGGTGACTGAAATGTCTAGCTTTGTAGCAGCAGTCATCCAAAGCGAGCAGTTGGGTGTGAGTATGGCGCAAGTGCTGCGTATTCAAGCCGATCAAATGAGAATTCGCCGGCGACAATTAGCAGAGGAAGAAGCCCATAAAGCACCTATCAAGATGCTGTTACCCATGGCATTTTTTATCTTTCCAGCATTATGTATCGTCCTTATGACCCCAGCATTCTTAATCCTTCTGGAACAAGGTATAGGCCCGTTGGGTTGATGAAAATTGAATATTTGGGATAAGCATTTTTCCTAGTTGATTTCATGGACCATCTGCCAGTGAATCTGGCCTATCGGGCGTATCAATTAATTTGGGAGATTCTAGATTGGTTGTACCCACCTAATTGTGGAGGATGTGGGAAACCGGGGGCACGTTGGTGTAAGGAATGTTCGCAAAAAACCACTGAGATTGAACCACCTATTTGTCCAATTTGCGGTGACATTAATAATAGTATTAAAGAACCTTGCCAGAGATGTCAGGTAACCACACCACTATATATATCTCTTCGTTCTCACACTGTTTATAATGGACCCATCCAGGAAGGAATTCAACGATTAAAATATCGTCGCGATATTGGTTTAGGAGAAGCGCTTGCTCGCCCAATGATTGCAAGTCTGCAAAAGCTTAATTGGCCATTAGATATCATCACATCTGTACCATTAGGTCTTGTCCGTTTTGAAGAGCGTGGATATAATCAGGCGACTTTGCTTGCACGCCCAATTGCACTGTCCTTGAAAGTGCCTTTTTATACACGAGCATTGACGAGGACGCGTGAGACTCGAACACAAGTCGGACTCACGGTGACGGAAAGACAAGAAAATATGGCAGATGCTTTCAGGGCAAACAGTAAACTAGTTTATGGGAAAAATATATTAGTGGTGGACGATGTGGCAACTACCGGAGCTACTTTAAATGCATGTGCAAAAGCATTGTTAGTTGGAGGGGCCTCAAAAGTATACGGTTTTTCACTCGCCCGGGCTGTTCATACCCCAAACAGGGAAATTGAAATATCTTGAGCATACGGTTTTATCAGATATTTTATCGAATTCCGGATGATCAAGGTTGCTGATATTAAACCAAATAGGAAAAATAATTTATAGGAGTATATCCAATGGCGCTCGATGTACAGGTTTATGGTCGTAATATTGAAGTTACAGATCGTATTTTTGATTACGCCAGGAAGAAAGTATCAAAACTGGATCGTTTTTTAAATGATATCGAAGAAGCACGGGTTGATTTGGCTTATATCAAGGCAGCTCGCAGTGCTGCTGATCGACAGGTAGCCCAAATTACTGTACGTGGGCGGGGTTATATTTTAAGAGCCGAAGAACGTTCCGACGATGTGTTTACTGCCCTCGATTCTGCATTAGAAAAAATACAACGACAGATGGAACGCTACAAAGGGAAACGCCAAAAAGGGCGCGGGGATGGAAAACCGGCATCAGAGGTTATCCCGATACAAGCGGAAGAAGAGGGTGAGGAGGATCGGTCATTAATAGTAAGAAGGAAAAAGTTTCTCCTTATACCAATGGATGAAATTGAAGCACTTGAACAAATGAAGTTACTGGGTCATGAAGACTTTTTTGTCTTTTATAACTCCGTCACAAATTCTGTGAATGTGCTATATCTTCGCCGAGATGGTTTGTATGGATTGATAGAGACTGAGACACGATGAGCTACAATTGTATAAAACATGAAGGTGAAATACATCGTAGGATAAATTGGGATAATATAAGTAGGAATAATTATGACAAACGATCAACCTAACGTGAACGATATCATGGATGAGATGCTTCCGTCCAAAGATATGAACCTTCATGCGATCGAAAACGCAATAACACAAATGTTGACTGCATTTGGGGAAAATCCTACTCGAAAAGGTTTGTTGAGGACACCAGAACGTGTAGCCCGAATGTACACCGAGCTATTGGCTGGTTATCGAGTCGATCCAATCAATATTGTAAATGATGCATTGTTTGAAGTCACCTATGATGAAATGGTCATTGTCCGCGATATAGAGTTTTACAGTATGTGTGAACATCATTTGCTTCCGTTTATGGGGAGAGCACATGTTGCGTATTTACCAAGCGGTCGGGTGATTGGTTTATCTAAAATCCCGCGAATTGTGGACGTGTTTGCTCATCGATTACAGGTGCAAGAGCGTATGACCCGCCAAATTGCAGATTTCATCAATGATGCATTAATGCCGAAAGGTGTCGGAGTGGTTGTCGAAGCCCTTCATTTGTGCACCATGATGCGCGGGGTTAAAAAACATAATGCCCGTATGACAACTTCTGCAGTTCATGGTGCATTTCGAAGAAGTATAGCTACCAGGCAAGAATTTTTTGATAATATTTCGCGTGGATCAGAACCAATGCGTTTCTAGCAATATCTACTTTTGACCGCGCTCAATCTCCACCCCAACCGATTGAGCAAAACGGACCGCTCCGGGTTTTTCTACCCGGACGGTTGCTTTTAATACCCTTGAGTCATCTAAACAAATACGAGCAATATCTTCAGCAAGAGCTTCAACTGTGAATCGTTTAGAAGTCTCAGCGTGATGTATCACCTTTTTTGTCACTTTGCTATAATCAATACACTCAGATATATTATCTGAAGCTGCCGGCTCACGTATTTCAGTATATAAATCAATATTGATTAGAATATCTTGGGGTTTTTCGCGCTCCCAATCATTAATACCTATGATCCCCCGGGCGAGAATATTTTTAATAATTACTTTATCCATGATTACCTCAATCGTCTCATAACCTTTGAGTATACCTCAGGAAAAATAGAAAATCACAGTGTGAATCGGTCATAACGCCTGTTCACACTGTGAATATACTAGACAACACTAAATTAATTATTATCCCAGGATATCGCAGGATTATTGCGATGTTTGCGTGGGTGGAATTGTAGGACTTGTAGGCACTCTGGTTTTCCAAGTATCAAATGTCTGTACATTTTCTGCAGTCTTCTGTTCATCAATCCAATTTTGAAAATCAGTTTGTTTCAATGTGTCAAACTGTGAATCAGTTAAGGATCTGACTTCATGGCCTAAAACTTGATAGATCTCCCAACCATTAGCAGTTTGAATGGGTTCACTGATCTGACCAATTTGCATATTGAAGACGATTTTTTCAGCATTGGCATCCAGTGTACCGATACCAAACCAACCTAGATCGATCGTGTTAGTCGTACCTGAGTACACTTCGGTCGCAATGGTTACAAAGTCTCCGCCATTAGCCAGTCGTTTATAAACAGATTCTGCCTGAGTTTGGTCGCTGACCACGATATGTCTAGCCCAAACCTGATCTTGTTCGCGCGCGGTATCTGCAGTTATGGCATCGAATACTTTTTGGCGTAATAATTGCATTTTAAAGACCCAGCGGAGGTCAGCCTCAGATAGACCGGCAAACGAATTTATTTTGGTAATGTAAGTCTTGAAATCATTCTGAAAGGCTGATAAGGTGTAGGGCGTAGGAGTAGGAAGGGGGGTGCTCGTAGGAGCAGGTGTGGTAGGGGTGATGACTCCCGTAGGTGTTGGACCAGACACTTCCTGAGTTACAGTAATTACAGGGGTAGGTGTCTCAGTCGCAGTCGGAATAGCAGTAGCTGTGGGTGGTACCAATGCAATCTGGGTTGGATTTAGAGTTGAGGTTGGTACAGTAAAGCTGGTCGGAGCTGAGGTGGGAGTGCCATTGGGGTAATATTGCAGAGATTCCTGAAAAACCTGGTCAACTTCCGCCGTACTTACGGTGATGCCACGCTTATCCGCTTCTTTCTGGATAATCTGATTAGCGATCAGATAATCTAAAGTGCTCTGACCAAGATTAACTGATTCAAGCTGATAGTCGATTTGAGCTAGATATTGTTGAATATAGCTCAGACTATTTTGATCGCTACCAAATAGCTGGGCAAATTGTTGGTATTGTTGATACTGTTGGATTAATTGCAAACGTTCGTATCGAGCGAATGTTTGGAATTGCTTTGTTGTAATGGCATTATTCGCGACTTTGGCTACCGGTTGTTGCGGTTGAATAATGTATTGTTGAACAACCCCATAACCAATCAGTCCTACAACGATGATAATAACCGCTAAACTTGCTATCAAAATATAACGATTTTGAAGACGTTCGCGCTGCTGACGGGCAAGATGTTTCTTTGTGACTAATTGACTCTTTTGTCCTTTTGCCATTTTTATAGACCTCACAAATTCTTGGGTGTTTTACAGATAACTACACCCATTGTTCTAGCTCTGACCTCGATTATCGCAGGACTTCTCCGGTAAAAGGTAACATTGCCAGGTGGCGGGCGCGCTTGATTGCACGGGCTAACTCACGTTGGTGTTTTGCACATGCTCCAGATTGACGGCGAGGACGAATCTTGCCACTTTCGGTGACGTATCGACGTAATGTCTCTGTTTGCTTATAATCAATTTTTGCACTTCTATCGGTGCAGAACTGGCAGACACGAGGCTGCGAATAAAAACGTCTCTGTCCACCACGTGCATCGTTTGACATATCATTTGTATCCACTCTTACAAACTCCTTCTATATAACAAACAATTTTATTTTATCGTCGTGGGTTGTTCGAATTATTAGAATGGAAATTCTTCTTCTTCGACTGATTCTGCTTCAGCAGCAGTCTCTCCAGCTTCACGACGTTCACCCAGAATGATCATTTCATTGGCAACAATTTCTACAGAGGTATGTTTATTGCCTTCCTGGTCATCCCAACGTCTGGTCTGTAAACGACCTTCAATGTACACTTGTTGCCCTTTGGTTAGATATTGTTTACAAATCTCTGCCAAATTGCTCCATGCAACGACATTAAACCATTCGGTTTCGACATGTTTCTCACCCTCAGAGGTATTCCAAGCGCGACTCGTTGCCACGCTAAATGTAGTTACTGGTCTACCAGAAGGCGTATAACGCATCTCTGGATCGCGTCCGAGATTGCCTATAATCATTACTTTATTAAGCCCTCGACTCATTTTGGACTCCTTTATAAGTAATTAATCGACACTAATTAATAAAAATCGCATTACAGGTTCCAAGAAGCGTAAATTCCGCTCTAAGGTAGCACCAAAGGTTGGTTCCATCTGGGTCTTGAACAGGACATATTGACCTTCTTTCTGCTTACGAATCGAATATGCCAATTTCCGCTTTCCCCAGAGATCAGCCTTGGAAACAACACCACCAGCTTCTGTGATCCATCCACTGACTTTTTCAACCACGTCTTTAAGCGCAGTATCATCCAAGTCTGGATGGACAATAAAAACCAATTCATATTCACGCATGGGAAATTCCTCCTTTCCTCGGGTTTGCTCCTGGATTTTGCCTGGCGGCTCACCAAGGGCGGAAAGCAAGCCATCAATAAATGAGGCGAGACACAGGGGCTAACTATAGCACAAAGGATAATTTTTGCACAGGGGAAATAATTCAAGGAATGCAATCTGGGTTTATCAAATTACATTTAAACCGATTGTTCATCAAAGATTCGATTACTTGTTTGGAATTAAACGGTCAAAATCGATGGATCAGAGGTCCCAACTATACCTGATGGAATATTCTAATATGATTTTATCGCGGTTAAATAAGTGATATATCGGTAGGCAAACCAGACTTATCGAGCTTGTTTCTTACTTAGACAATACCCATGGTTGTCTCCAGCAATTTTCGGTAGTACACGTAATTTTCGAAAGATACATCTTCGCGCACTCTGCCATCCGCAAGCGGGATGAAACCCCCGTCCTCCAATAACCCAGGTACTATTTCCATCACTGCCTGATAGATATCCTGCTGGGTATGCCGCAGGGAATCAGAGTCGACCCCCCCAATAAGTCGTAAATCCCTACCGTATTCCTGCCTGATTTCGCGATAATCCATTGCTTGAGGATTGCACTCACAAGCCCACAAACAATTGAAACCTGCCTTCACCACTGCGGGTAATAATGCGTGAGTGTTGGCATAAGTGCGGTAGATGATTATATTTACTCCAAATGAATTTAATACTTCCAGAATTGGTTCATAACTTTTTAACACAAAGGATGAGTACATGGTTGGTGAAATCAAGGGACCATGATTACCACCGATAGGCTCACTGAAGAGGGCTGCATCCACTTGCACTTCACTCAGGATTCTTTCAACTAACCGGGAAGTAAATTCAGAGTAGATATTCATCCAGGTTTGAATTAAATGCGGATCATCTATTAATAATTGAATCGCTTCAGTAAAGCGACGCCATCCGTGTACACCCAGCGATAAGAAATATCCTCTGTGGACGCGTAGTACCAGTGGATAATCCCGATTTCTCCACGCAACTACCTTTTTCTCCCACCCATCTGGCAGCCGGTGGGGATCATCTGGGTCAAGATGAGCGGCAAGTTTTTTTAACCCATCGATACTTGTAGGCCAGTGGGTTGGGGTAGGAGATGGATCAAGGTTTGGCTCAATCTCTTCACGGCTGTCATAGCTGAACAAGGTTTCGAGCTTATCTTTTTTCCCCAACCCCTGAGAATGCCATTTACGGAGAACTTCTTCACGGATGCCATCTTCAAATAATGGTGGTCGATCTGGTAGTTCATAATTCATGGTTTTATTAAAACGATCTCGCCCGATCATGGAATAATCCCTATAATAATGATAAATAAGTATACTTCGAATTCATTTGACAGATGGGAACGACGAGTGTAAAATCTTAAAGTTATCCATGTGAAAAAAATAACAAATAAAATCATTGTTTAACTATGTTAAAAGATTTGGCGTTGCGCCTTCGGGGCAAACGGACTGTCATCCTTGGGGTAGGGAATCCATTACAAGGTGATGACGCTATTGGTCCAAATCTAGTGGATTTACTACATGGTCGGATCGAGGCTACATTAATCAACGGGGGTGAAGTGCCCGAAAATTATTTAAGCTCAATTCGGGCAGCTCAGCCAGAGGTTGTCTTGATCGTTGTCGGCCTTGAATTGGGAGGAGAACCGGGTTGTATAGCAGTATTGGATGCGGACCGGTTACGGGCGATTGGGAATTTCACACGTAATCCTGGGTTGGCATTTTTAGCTGTCATGATACAGGATGGAACGGAAGCCGAAGTAATCCTGGTAGGAATTCAGCCAGAGGCAACAGAATTTGCCTCTGAGCTATCCAATCCTGTTCGCCAGACACTGCGCAACCTGGAGGAAATGCTTGTCAATGTCTATTAAGTGATCACGCCTCCGGCGAGCCGCTTTGCTTGCCAGGGCCGCTAGCGCTTGCCGGGGATTCAAACCCACAACCGTCTGATCCGAAGACGCAATGTATATTCTTTCCCCAGTATATATGGTTGAATAAGATCTTTGGATTACTTTAATACTGGATAATATAGGTCACTGCATTAACGCGAGAGGCTTCAGTTATGGTTTTTATGCGGGCATTGTTTCGCTATTGAATATTGCACTGAATCCACAATTAATACCTGTAATGGCGAAAGCCATATTTAAGCTTCAAAAATCTAAGGTAGACAAAAATCTATAATGAAATTGATATCTCCTTGTTTCTTATTAATGGAATAGCCTCTAAAGCTATTTTTTGTAATAACTCTTCACTGTTGATAGTTTGATCTTTCCAAAGGTTTATCCCCGGCGTATAGATAAAACAAAAATCATTTATCCCAGCTTCAGAATATCGTCCAATAGTATCGTAAAACGCCTCCATCGAGTGAAAAGGGCCATCCGAAGTCCAACCAAAGAGTATGGTTCGCCCGAACCTGCTTGGATCCCGTCCATCTTTACAAGCAAACTCACAAAGCATTAAATATCTTTGGTGGATGTGATCACTGCTTTGCTTGGGTGTCATTTCCTCAAGCGGACCAAGGGTGTTCCAGGCATCACCATATTTCGCGGCGAGCCGTAGAGCCTTTGGACCGTGTGCTGCAATATTGAACATCGGATGCGGCTTTGAAATGAATTTTGGGTGCATAAGTGCTTCTAGGATATTGTAATATTTTCCCTGGTAGGTGGTTAACTCATTATTCAACATGTGGTAGAGAATTTCAACAAACTCTCTGTAACGTTCTGAGCGTTCACGTGGTTCCCACCGTGGTACACCCGTCATCTCGTGACATTTCCTGGTTCCAGCTGCGCCAATTCCCAGTTCAAAGCGCCCTCCAGAAATATGGTCAGCAGCTAATGCCATATGAGCCAGGATTGCTGGATTACGTAGGACCATACTGGAGACTAGTGTACCTATAGTGATTTTCTCTGTTTGGGTAGCAAGTGCAGTTAGGGTGCTCCAGCAATCGAGCCAATCCGTATCCTTGTCATCCGGATTGACAAAATGATCTGGCAACCATAATTTGTCAAATCCAAGGTTTTCTACTAACTTTGCCCACCCGACAATCTGCTTCCAGGGGGGGAACGGTCCAAGCATTATACCGAAAGTGAGCTTTTTATCATCTCCTTGAATCATGCTAGACCTCCTATTGATTTACAATAATCAGGTTATTTACCTAAAAATACTATAGCATATTTCTAGATCAATTTCAATAGGTCGAATTAAGCGATTGACCAAGTTGATAACCACCAATTCAAATTAGAGTTCAGGATCAGCTTCTAATCACCGCGAGTAAAATCTGTCTTTAAGACGTACAAAACCAGCCTCCTTGAAATCCTTGGGACCTATCTTTTTTTCACACGGACCAGTTCTGCAGGTTATTAATGGCGCTAAAATGGCGCTAAAATGTTTGGTCAATTATCCAATTATGGCTATATATGGTGGTTTATCGACTATGTACCCCCATATACAGGCGCCCCCGGCGGGATTCGAACCCACAACCGTCTGATCCGAAGGCCAAAACCACCTCATCTACCCCGTACATATGGTGTTTTGATGTACATCATTTCCTATATGTGGGGGATAATTTATCCAACATGTCCACTATTTGCACCACGTAGGCTCTCGTCTGCACCACTACTGCACCAATTGGTGAAGATTAACATTACGAAGTAGGTTTATTTTATCAATGGGGTAAGGCAGCCTGCGGTCCTGTCCATCGGGGTGACATCCTGCTCTAACTCCATTTTATGATATACTAATCCGCAATTAATAATCTAAGAATACCCGGCAGACTGGCCGTACACCGAATATGCTGTAGGTAATTGAAATCACAGCAACTAAATGTCTATTCATAGGCTGCTCATAACTTGTGAGGGAAGCCCTTTTTTATCTGATGTCCGATTGATATATTAGTAGTTGCACTAATGATTCCTATTCTGGCAAGGAGGCAGGGTAGGTTGTGACAATTCCCATATTGATCACCAAGGTTGTGTTACCCGCGTTGAGGGAAGAGATCCTTTCCCGCAAACGGCTTACTTCCCTATTTGAAGACCTGCTGGATTGTAAGCTAATTATCGTGACTGCACCAGCGGGTTATGGGAAAACCTCCTTACTATTGGATGTTGCCCACCATAATGAGATACCCTTTTGTTGGTATACCTTGGATAGCCTGGACCAGGAAATCGATCGCTTCCTGGCACATTTTATCGCCTCAATTACTCGGCGCTTCCCTGCATTTGGCGAACAATCCCAGGCTGTTCTCCAGGCAATGAGCCAGGGTAATATAAATGAGGCTGAGATCGGTATTGTCATTGTTAACGAGATCTACCAAACCATACGCGAGCATTTCGTAATCGTCTTAGATGATTATCAGATGGTCGAGGAAAGCCAGGCCATCAATCATTTTATTAATCGTTTTATTCAAAACGTTGATCAGAACTGCCATCTGGCGATTACCTCGCGCTCTGTCTTGCCCTTACCTGACTTGCCTTTGATGGTAGGCCGGTCGTTGGTTGGTGGGTTGGGTTTGCCAGAGCTTGCTTTCCAACCCGATGAGATTCAAGCTTTGATGCTTAAAAACTACCAACAAGTCATCCCCGATGCGATTGCCGATGAGCTGGCGCAAAGAACCGAAGGCTGGATTACCGGCTTGCTGCTTTCCGCTCAGACCATGTGGCAGGGGATGGTAAATCAATTGCGCCTGGCGCGAGTCTCGGGGGTTGAACTGTACGATTATTTAATGCAACAGGTGCTAAACCAACAGCCTCAAGTGCTGCGCGATTTCCTGCTTCAAACATCCTTTTTAGATGAGTTCAATGCAGACCTGTGTGCAATATTATTTGGAGCGCCTCCACCCGGGCATACTTGGCAGGGTATATTGGACAATGTGTTAAGACATAACCTGTTTGTGATGCCAGTGGGCGAGTCAGGCGACTGGCTGCATTATCATCGTCTGTTCAGCGATTTTCTACAAACACAATTTTCGAAGGAACATCCTGCCGAGGTGGATGGTCTCTTCCAGCGGCTGATCAAAGTGTTTGCTGATCGGGAAGAATGGGAGAAAGCTTACAGTTTTTGTCAACGTCTTGGGAATCCCGAATTCGCTGCTGACTTGATAGAAAAAGCGGGAGAGACTATGGTGATCAACGGCAGGATCTCTCTGCTGAGGAGCTGGTTGGAGGCGCTTCCGGTGAATTTGATCCGTGAGCGTCCAATATTGCTCGCCCGTTACGGTATAGTGCTAGCGACCCAAAAAGAAACCACCCGCGGTTTGCAGATGCTCGACCAATCGGTCACTCTCCTCCGGGCAGCGAACAACCAAACCCACCTGACTGGCACACTAGTCTGGCGTGCCCTATCGCATTATCTACGGGCTGAGTATCCACAAGCATTAGCCGATGCGAGCGAAGTATTTTCTTTGACCAACGATATGCATGGTGAGGTAGAGTTAGCTCGTTTTCGGGCTGAAGCCTACAGGATCAGTGGACAGACCTACCGAATGATGGGAAATATGTCTGCTGCAACAAATGGTTTGAACTATGCTCTGGATATATTCAAGCAACTTGGAGACCATTCTGGGATCAACCGGGTGCTCACATTGATGGGACTCCTCAATTTGGACATGGGTAATTTCCAAGCAGCTTTGATGTGTTACCAGCAGGTATTGGAATATTACCAAAAGCAGCACAATATCTTCTGGTCAGCAGCTGTCCTCAACGACATGGCTTACCTCCACTACCTAAAAGGAGAATACTCAGAAGCATTTGCCATTTTCAACGATGCTCTGATCAAAGCCAGGCAGAGTGGGAATTCGCGGGTTGAGGGATTGGTCTTGATTGGTTTAGCAGATATCTTCACCGATCTGGATGAATATTCAGAAGCAATTAAGGCATATTACCAGGGGCGTCTGATCGTTGAGAGTATAAAAGAAGCGTCACTCTTAATATATATAAACCTGGCAAAAGCTGCTGTCG
>JBAPSY010000268.1:0-4113 GCA_049281855.1 Anaerolineales bacterium | reverse complement strand
AGACAGGCGTGACCTTAGCATTTTCCAAATTGGCTTGCGTTTCATCGAGCGCCTATTGATAAATTCAATTCCGTGTCCAATTAACCTTTGCGTTTACCGATGAATCATCAAACTGTAAGGTGGCTAGTAATTTATTTATAAAATGTTTATAGATTCCATATAGAATGGGCTCTTTCCAAAGTTAGATGCCACTCACTACTTTCTTCATAAGGGCAAGGATATGGATCTGCCCATGGTTTTCCCAGGAGTGCGGATATTACTGCCAAACTGCATGCACCTCCCGCATTCAAATCATAGCCTCCTTCGAGGAATAAGCCAATCCTGCCCTCACAATGAAGATCTGCCCACATACATAATTTCTTGATCAAAATCCCATAGCCATCAGCTGATAGAAGAAGCTGTCCAAGGGGGTCCAGCCAGTGTGTGTCGAATCCGTAACTGATTAGTAGAATTTGGGGACTTCGTTGATCAAGAAGTGGTATGATGAATTCATCCATGATACCGTTAAACGCGGTATCACCTGAGCCTGGGGGAAGAGGAAAGTTAGCTGTCCAACCGTCTCCGTTTCCCTCTCCTATATCCTCCAGGTGACCACTGCCAGGATAAAATGGTGACTGGTGTGTGGATATATATAACACATCATTTCTTTCCCAAAATATATCCTGTGTCCCATTTCCATGGTGTAAATCCAGATCAACAATCGCTAACCTTCGGACATTATAATTCCTGATCAAATACTCGGCAGCAATAGCCACATTATTCAGCAAACAAAAACCCATCCCCTGTCCATGAGTGGCATGATGACCAGGAGGACGAGTTAGTGCAAATCCTCGCCGTGCCTTCCCCTCCCAAATTGATGATGCCAGTGCAGCAGCTCCGCCTGCCGCTTGGTGGGAAAGCCCCCAGGAAGCGCGGGTTGTGTACGTGTCCATATCCAGGTGCCCAGATCTTCTGCATGTCATCTCAAGCAAATTCAAATAGGCTGGCGAATGGACAGATTGTAGAAGATCATTAGATAAAACTAGCGGAGATAATTTTCGATACGGATCCCATAAACTGGCATTTTGTAAGGCAGTCCGGATCGTCTCGACGCGTTCTGGACGTTCCGGATGTCCTTTTTCAAAATGCTCGTTATGCCCTTCGGGATAAAAAAACATTATCTCTTCCATAATTTTCTACTAGCTTAGATAATAACCAGTTTTCCGTACTTAATTTACTAAATGCCAGATTTCCATTGCACCTGGCTCACGATTTGCCCAAGAATAATATGGAATGGATAAGATCTCAATCTCGCAGCAATCATCTCGGGATTTATTGAGATGAACAGGTTGATACAATCTATTGTTCCAATTTTGGTCTACGGGTCGGATCTTACCCATCAAGTGAAGCTGCATAATTCCACCGAGGAAATCTGGTACGAATTCATACGCTGGTTGGATGGATGGATTAACCCAAATCTCGGATAATAAGACCTTTGGATTGTCCACCGCTTCCAGACAATACACCAAGGGTCCACGAGTTATTGCGATTCGTCCTATATTTTCCTCAACCGATGGATGACTCTCGATAAACCGAATATCCATGGGTAGATCCAAGGATACCCAGTCGCCTAGTTGCCAATTTCGGTGAATTTCCAAGTACGAACCTGGAGCTGTATGATGCCTATATCGCTCACCATTGATTATCACCCCAACTTGTTGGTTAGCCAACCAGCCGGGTAAACGCAAGAATATGCTAAATTTATTAGCATTCCTTGAGCTGCCTTCAGTTGAATTTAGCGGGAGGAAATCACTTATTTGTAGGGTTACTTTTCCATCCCATGGATAGTTTGTGGTTTGTTGTAACTCCACTCGCTGTCCAGTCAAAAGTTCAATGATCACTTTTGACTGTGCGTAAAGATGCAGCCATATCCCTTCATCTGACACACTATACATGTAACCTGGGAACATCGCGATGGTTCGACTTAGATTTGGTGGGCAGCAAGCACAATCGAACCATGCCTGTCGCCTATGGTCACCATTATCCTTTAATGGGTTGACATAAAAATATGCCTTAGCATCAAGTGATATTCCGGGTAAGACTGCGTTATACAAAGTCCATTCCAATAGATCAGCATAGCGCGGATTTCCTTCTAGCTGTAACATTCGCCAGGTCCACATTACGCTGGTAATTGCTGCGCATGTTTCCGCATAGGCTCTCGCGTTAGGCAATTCGTACGGCTCGCCAAATGCTTCACCATCGTATCTTGCCCCAACCCCACCTGTGATATATACCTGTTGATATACCATCTTGGTCCATAAACGGTCAAGCGTAGCTCTCAAAGGTTGTTCACCGGTTTCAAGAATTAGATCAGTCGCACCAGAGCATAAATAAAGTGCACGTACTGCATGACCAGTTAGATGATCCAACTCGCGTAAGGGTATATGATCCAACAAGTACTCTCTTCCATCGAGTAAACCGCGACCACGTCGATCTATGAAAAGGGTCGCCTGTTCGAGATATTTCGCTTCGCCAGTAGATCGATATAGTTCAACCAAAGCCATTTCTATCTCTGGATGACCACTCGTTCCCTCGCGACCTGATGGTCCAAAAGTGGATTGAATATGGTCTGCCAAACGAATTGCAACATTCATCAACTTGTTTTCACCTGTCACCCTGAAATGTGCAATTGCCGCTTGAATAAGGTGTCCTGCACAATACAACTCGTGCTTCTCTTGTAAATTCGTCCAACGTTCATTTGATTTATTCAAGGAATAATAAGTATTTAAATAACCATCTTTATCTTGGGCTTTAAGGATCAACTTAATGACTTGGTCCACCAATTTATGCAAATTTCCATCGTGCTGATAAATCATTGTCCAAGAAGCAGCCTCGAGCCATTTATAGACATCTGAGTCATTAAACACATATCCCTGATAAGGTTTATTAATTTCACTTGAGACACGTCTAAAATTATCCAACCGGCCTGTTTTCTCAAGTAATTGAAATTGTGTTGGGATTGTCACATCCTGGTTCAATCGAAACCGAGATTGCCAAAATCCTCCTTCCAGTGAAACATTGCCTATAGAAACTGGCTTTAAACGTGCGTATGGGCTGCGCAATGTGTCGAGAATCACAGCTTTGTTTTGGATCAGGATATTCATATTGCCTATACGAAATTGATGTAATTTGTAGTTAATTTTGTTAGATTAGAATAATGACCCCGATATTCTTCAGGTAGTAAACTCGCCATTTGGTACATAATCTCATCGACCATCTTTATTCGTACTTCCCTATCTAATTTACCTTCCGGAAATATTAACTTGAACAATTTCCCCACCCTGATATTGAAATCCGTTCTTTTAAGGCGATTAATGTTATCGTGTAATTTCTCGCCTCCATAATAAACTAATGGCAAAATTGGTGCTTCACTATATTGTGCAAGAATTACGATGCCGGGGAGGCCACGTTGTAACCTACCATGCCCGCTGCGTGTCCCTTCAGGAGCGATTCCCAGGATTTTCCCCTGTCGTAATGCTTCCAACCCGCTTCGAAATGCACTGGTGTCTGCTTGACCACGTTGGACTGGAATTGCCCCCCATAAATCAAATAATAAACCAATAACAGGGTTTTGCCAGGTTTCCGCTTTAGCAAACCCGGTGAGTTTACGTGGTTGAAGATGAGTATACACCAAGGGTGCATCCATAAAATTGACATGGTTACAAGCAATTATTAATGGACCATGCTCAGGTACATTAATTAATTGGGTGTCATCGATGTTACACAAAATCCTTGTCAGACTTTTAATTGAAGTGGTGACGACGGTAAAGGCAAGGTTCATGCATCCAAAGGTCCGTGTAGAATTTCTAATGGTTGTTTTACTATTTCTACCCTCAATTCACTACCCGCTGTGCATATCGTTTCTCCATCAGCATGGGCGGGTAAGGAACCCTTTATGGCAACAACATGAATTTTTTCACTCTGCCCCATCTTGATTTTTGGGTGTGTCGCTTGAGTTCCTTTCATAAACCGGGGGATCATTTTAAGGATTCCGATTCTACTTAATTGACCAGCAATACATAGATCCAATAATCCGTCATCTGGAAGAGCCTCCGGTGCCATCATAAAACCACC
>JBAPSY010000267.1:0-3454 GCA_049281855.1 Anaerolineales bacterium | reverse complement strand
GAGGAATGAAAAAGGTTGGTGTTGTGCCGTTCTTATGTTATCAAATGATTTCATCTTCTAAATTGCTCTCCATCAATAATGCATTCACATTTTAATGGTATACATAAGAAATGCTCAATTTCATGGTAATTAATTCAACAAACACTATTTGTTCTGGAAATTATCGAGAAAAGACGATTATTTCTGCACCATTTACACTTCTCTAATCGGCAGGCTTGAATCACTCTTCAAAAATAAAGGGATCCTGTCTAAGGGTGCTTCAACAGAAAGCCATTGTCCGCCTTCGAAAACCTGATTTGTCCAGGCATCTTTCCAAATGCTGTTGGCAGGCAAATATACTTGTCTTATACTGATATCGGCATCCAAAACAGGTGCTACCAACAAGTCCGCTCCAAACATATATTCATCCTCAACTTGATAACAAAGGGGGTCGGAGGGAAAATCAATAAAAAGAGGATGCATGGGCGAGACACCCGTTTTGGATGTTTTCGCCATCTGCTCCATAATATAAGGCCGCAATCGTTCACGAAGAAACATATACTTTTGGATGATTCCGTAAGCAAGCTCGCCAAAACACCAAACCTCATTCGGTCCACCATTAAAATCATCTTTATTGGGCATTCGGTGGCCATGTAAACGAAAAATGGGGCAGAAAGCTCCAAATTGGAACCAGCGGATGATCAACTGCTGGAAATATGGCGAGGCAGGATCGCCTCCGCGGAAACCGCCAATATCGGCAGTCCACCAGGGAATCCCGCTCAAGCCTATATTCAACCCTGCTTTAACCTGGGCTCGCAGGGCTGAAAAGGTCGACATTATATCTCCAGACCAGACTGCTGCGCCATAACGCTGGCTGCCCGCCCATGCCGAACGGCATAAAAACAATGGCGTCTTTTCGCCTTCTGCCAGCATACCTTCGTAGAACCCCCGGACATGATCGAGTGGATAGCTGTTGGCGACGGTCTCCCCATCCCCCGCATAAAAACGCAGATTCTCTGGAACAAAAGGAAGCATTTCTGGTTCGCAGGCATCCAACCAGAATAACTTTATTCCATATTGGTAATATCCTTCTTTGACCTTTTCCCAAATAAATTTTCTTGCACCGGGGTGTGTGGGGTCATAGTAATGGAGATAAATCCCGTCTTCAGCATGATTATCCACAAAATACATTTGGGCAGCAGAACCCAATTTGTTACGTACAATAAATTTATGGTTCCACATCTCTGGGAAATTCTTGGATAAACGGCTAACGGTAGGCCAGAGCGATACCATTACTTTAATCCCCAGGTCTTCCAATCTTTTTACCATCCCCGCTGGATCAGGCCAGTATTGCGGGTCAAACTGCCATTCCCCATGCCGGGTCCAATGAAAAAAGTCTATAACGATAACTGATAAGGGTAAATTACGTTTGTGGTATTCCCTGGCAACTGACTCCAATTCCTCTTGGCTCGCATAACGCAATTTACTTTGCCAAAACCCAGATGCCCAATATGGGAACGCAGGGGCATGTCCGGTGACATCAGCATAATTGGATAAGATCTCTGCAGGATCTCTACCGGTAGTTATCCAATAATCGATTTGAGGTGTGGCTTCAGCGACCCAGCGGGTTGCATTAGCGCCAAGCTCTACCCGCCCAACAGCAGGATTATTCCAAAGAAATCCGTAGCCTCTGCTGGAAAGTAGAAAAGGAATACTGACTTCGGTATTACGCTGGATGAGCTCGATCACACAGCCCTTTTGATCCAATCGACCATGTTGATGTTGTCCAAGTCCATAGATATGTTCATCATCATAGGCTTCAAAACAACAGTCAATATGGAATAAGTCCCCTTTGAGGTCCTTGTAGGCTCTAGCTGGGATCGATATCAAATGAATTGGTTTTTCTTTTAGTAATTCTTTTCCGCCAATAACATTAACAAAGGATAATTCACCTTTGGAATTAATATTGGCTTTTACTTCCCCATTCTGAATACTTGCCCCATTTAAGTGAATTTCTATGTCAGCCTGATAATCACCCTGATTAATTAGCGCATTTATCCAATCCCGTTTTATTTCGCTGGACTGTGTACAGCGAACGCGTAAACCATTACGCCCCCAAGGCTCAATTTCTATGATTTCATTATCCAGGGAACAAAATAAGCTGTTGGTTTTATTAATAAATTCAACCATGATATAGTCAGCTCCAATCCTATGACATTTTTTCCGGAATCCAGACCCGCATACCACCGATCTCCCGATTACCCCAGGCATAGTAAGGTATGGCAATCAGTCGGGCAGGGTGAGTGGTTTCCTGATTAGGGAATGTTGTTTGTTGGTAGAGATGCCCGCACCACCCTTCGATATCAATAAATTGGCCTTTGGCCTCAACCACCATCACCCCATTTAACAGATCACCTTCCCACTTGGTGATAAGAGGTTCATTTTTATCAATTTCAACATCGAGTAATCGCCCCTTTATTTCTTGATCTATGTCCTCAAGACAATAAACAATCGGGCCACGCTGGATTGCTAAACAACCACGCGTTGCATCGATGCGTGGATTGGAAATCACAAACATTGGTTCCATCCCTAATTCGAGTTCAATGATATCTTCAACTAACCATGCCCGTTCCAGGACAAGATATCCTTTCTCAAGACTAAGATCTATTACTACTTTCCCATTGATGGATAAAGTTGGTTTTTGGCTCCATTCAGGTATCCGCAGAGACAATGCCCATGGCGAATCACCAGATTCCATAACCTTCAGTCTAATAAGTCCTTGCCATGGGTATTCGGTTATCATATTCAGTTTTACATGCTGCTCTGAGGGTAGGTCACAGCTAATATCCGCAGAGGCATAATGATGGATTTGAATGCCTTTTGCATCATGTGTGGATAGATAATGGGTAAAAGAGGAAAAGAGCCGCATCACATTTGGGGGACAGCAGGCACAATCATGCCATTCGGGACGTTTTTTAAGAAAGGAAATCTCGCTTGGAGGTAGGTCAGTGGATAAGCGCAAATTTTTAGCGTCACGCAGCATTAAAGGGTTAATATAAAAGTAATGACGCCCGTCCAGATCAGGGCTGGCTAAGATATTGTTATAAAGTACCCGTTCCATCTGGTCTGCATAGCGTCCTTCACCGGATGTAAGCAGCATTCTCCAATTCCACATGAGACTGGCTATGCCTGCACAAGTTTCACAATAACCCTGATCGGCAGGCAGTTCATAAGGATCGCCAAAAGCTTCACCATTAGAACGTGACCCTAATCCACCTGTAATATACAGTTTTGTTTCTGTAATATCTTTCGAGAGGCGCAACATGGCATCTAATAAGACCTGCTCCCCGGTTTCCAGATATAGATCTGTGACCCCTGAAGCCAGATACAACTGGCGAACTGAATGGCCGGCAGCCTCCTTAACCTGGCGCACCGGTACATGGTCCTGATAGTATTCTGGGCCATAAGATCGATG
>JBAPSY010000266.1:0-1972 GCA_049281855.1 Anaerolineales bacterium | reverse complement strand
GTCATCATAATAACGCTGCGGGATCACCAAATCATAGCGTTCCTGATAGAGTGGGATGAAATCCAGCCCGAGCGCTTGTGCAGCCGCTGCTATCCCCAACCCACAATCTGCGCGCCCCGAGGCAATCGCGGCTGCTACTGCCAGATGGGTATACTCCTCGTGTTGGTAGCCTTTGATGGAATCGAATGGTATTTTTAATAGGCGCAAGTGATAATCCAGCAACACCCTCGTCCCTGCTCCAGATTGACGATTCACGTAGGAAATATCGTTCCTGGTGAGATCCTTTAGCGACATAATCTCCTTCGGGTTTCCCTCTGACACCATCAATCCTTGTTGACGCCCAACCAAAACAATAATTTTGACGGGTAAATCGGGGAGGATCTGACGAACATACTTTATATTGTATTCACCACTTTCCGGATCCAATAAGTGGGAACCAGCCAGATGGGATTCCCCTCGGCCGAGTGCGACTAATCCCCCCATGCTACCAACATTGGCAGAGGTTAATCGTCTATTTTTTGCGGATAGGAATTGAGCCAGGATGTCGATCGTGATATCGTGTGAGCCAATGGCGAAAATTGTATTCTCAATTTCATTCGGATGGCGGTAGAGGTTTACATTCACCTCGCTTCCGGCTGGCAAGCCTTGGGTCCCACGTGGCAGAATTGTGATCCCATCAGCTCGAACCAGAGATGTGATCACACCTGCGCCGCGCGAAAGCGGAGCTGCCAGTACATGCTCTCCAACCTTTCCGACAGCCAGGCGCATATAATCATCATCACCAGCCGGCGAAGTCACTTTGCGGGTTAGCTTTGCTCTTATCGTCAGTGGAACGTAAGCAGGCCGCCCTAACCAACGTGCGATCAAAGGTTCAACAAATATTTCACCTGTAAGGGTCGCTGAAACAGGATAACCTGGCACACCGATGATGGGTATCTGATCTGGTTTTTTCCCGATCATCCCAAGTATCACCGGGTGCCCCGGACGGACTGCCACGCCATGAACGAGCAATTCACCCAATTTTTCCACTACTCGGGCAGAAAAATCCTCTGATCCAGCAGAAGACCCGGCATTCAGTAAAATCAAATCGTGGTCCCGTGCAGCTTCCTGCACACGCTGACAGATCTGATCAAAATCATCCTCGATGATTGGATAACGAGTGGCTTCTGCTCCCCATCCCTTTACCTGAGATGCCAGGATAATGGAATTATATTCAATGATATCCCCCGCCTTGATCGGTTGTCCGATTGGAACGAGCTCAGTCCCGGTCGGCAGGATTGCAACGCGGGGTTTTCTCGCCACCTGTATGTTCACATGACCGCTCGCTGCGATCGCGCCTAAATCCACGGGACGCAATGTGTGACCACTAGGAAGGACAAATTGAGTAGCGACGATGTCTTCACCCATTGGACGTACATGGCTCCATGGGGTCACCGCGGCTCGAATACGGATAACAGGTGGTGGCACTTGCTCATCACCCAATGGAGACATGTCCTGCATTATTTCAACATTTTCTATGGGTATGACCGCATCTGCCCAACTAGGTAAAGGGTCTCCAGTATCTAAATAGCTGGCTTGTGTGTTGATTATTAGGTCAACAGGAAGAGCAGGTGACGCTGTCACTGTATTCTCTGATCGCACAGCGTACCCATCCATCGCTGAAGCATGGTAGTGTGGAGATGATATTGTTGCCCAAACTGGTTTTGCTAACACTCGACCAAGTGCTTGCTCGTCCAGAGGAATCTCCTCAATTCCCAACACACCCGCCCTGCCTGTGGCTTCCAAAGCTTCATTCAGGCGTGATTTTGCTTGGGGTAGCGGAATGTCATGCAAATAAACCGTCATTTGTTGTATTTACTCGATTATAGAACTTAAGTTAATTCCCAGACCAGGGTAATAATGATTTAAATTTGGATAAGCTGTAACTCCCCTGTACCTCGATCCTGCTCAGATAAAATAATGTTCCCAGGGT
>JBAPSY010000265.1:0-8678 GCA_049281855.1 Anaerolineales bacterium | reverse complement strand
TGGACGGTTCGGACCGGGCGTAGCCTGGATCGTCGTGATGATGGCAGGGATTCCTGCAGCGGCGCTGGGAGTGGCGATGCTGCGTGGGGTGCGAAGCAGGGCACTCCGGCCTCTCTTTATAACCGCCGGAGCACTGCTCGCTGGGGTTCTCCTGCTGCTCATGACCGGCCTTAATCTGCTGGTCAAGGTCGGTTATATCCCCGCTGCCCTCTTCGGCCTTTTCACTGCCGAGAAGGGCCAGGTCTACCTGGAAGCTTGGACTCAATGGGCAACAATCCACCAATTGCTGTGCCTCATCGGCGGGTTCCTCTGGCTGGTGGCTACCGTCAGCTATGCTCGCAGGAGTACGGACGCCTGCTTGTATTGCGGCCGCCGAGACGGTCGGGAAGGTTGGAAAAGCCCGGACTATGCCGCGCGCTGGGGCCGGATCGCCGTGTACGTGGCGATGATAGCGCCAGTCTTTTACGCTGTAACCCGTTACGCCTGGGCACTGGGATTCCCGCTGGGGATGAGCGAGGAGTATCTGCGCCAAGGGCAGGAGAGCGGGATTTGGATCTCGGGGCTTTTCCTGGCGACCTTTGGCCTGGTGGGGGCTGTACTCATGCTCGGCCTGGTGCAGCGTTGGGGTGAGGTGTTCCCACGCTGGATGATCGGCCTGGCCGGGCGCCGCGTTCCCATCGCGCTGGCGGTGGTCCCAGCCTCGCTTGCATCAGTATTGCTGTTCGTGGGTGGCATCGGGATTTTGTCCGGCTTACCCCAGATGGTCGCTAATATGAGGGCTATTGGGGCAGCGGATATAGAAATCATCGGGGCAATAATCTTCCAGCTAGGCCCCACATTGCTATTCCCAGTTTGGGGTGTAGCGCTTGCGGTGGCGACGTTGGGCTACTATTACCGGCGGCGCGGCCCGTGCAGTGTGTGTGGTCGTGGCGCATCCGGCGAGATCGGGAAGCCATCATCCAGTTAACAAAGGAGATAATCCGATGAAAATATATAATTACTTGCGTCGACGAGAATATTAATCTAAAATAAAATATTATCCTTTTATTGGTAATATTATCGATATTTTTATACCTTTCAATATTGGTTATTCCATATCATGGAATATTGACCTTACCTGTGTATAGTTCCCAAGGATCAATTTACTGACACAGCTCATCATTTCTATATTTGGAGGGTAGTCTATGGCCAAAATGTCGGTCCGGGGGATCTCACTGAATGTTAAAGTCATGGGTAAAGGATATCCATTGGTGCTCATGCATGGTGGCCCGGGTGCTGACCTACATACCTTGATGTCTTTCCGGAAATGTGCGGATAAGTTCACCTTGGTCTTCTATGACCACCGCTGCAACGGTCGTTCCACGGGAGCCGAAGTCACCTCCATGACGATGGAGAACCTGACCGCCGATGCTGATGCACTGCGCCAGGCGTTGGGCTTCGAAAAGTGGGCGGTGCTCGGGCATTCCTTTGGTGGCAATGTCGCCCTCGAGTATGCGCTGCGTTATCCCCAAAACCTTTCCCACCTGCTGCTAATGGATACAGGTGCTGCAAACAGCTGGGCACAGGAGAAGGCTCCACAAGAATTGGCCAAACGTGGATTCGATCCGGAGATCGTGGATCTCACCCGACGCTACTTCAATGGGCAGATTGAGCCCAAAGAGATGTTTCCATCCCTGATGAAACTGTCTAAAGCGTACAACCCTTATACCAACCTATCGCAGCTCCTGCAGATGCTTTTTTGGGGATTACAAACGAAGCTGCAGCCCGAGACATTCGTCTATAGTGAAAGCCACTTTCTCAAGGGCTGGACGGTTATGGATCGCCTCGGTGAGATCAAGGTGCCCACCCTGGTGATGGCAGGCCGCGAAGACTTTATATATCCGCCAGAACACCAGGAAGAGCTTGCCGCAGCAATCCCCAATGCGCGCCTGGTGATCATTGATCGTGCTGGTCACAATCCACATGATGAGCAGCCTGCAGAAACCCTCAAAGCGGTCAGAGAATTCCTGGCAGATGCCAATCCCGGTAGTGCCTGACGGCTTAATGTAATTTATCCTATAGACTGGAATTCGGAACGTTTAAGGAGGACTTCCCATGGACAAAAAGAAACTCCTTTACGGGTCGTTGTTTGTTGGGGGTTGCCTGGCCTTGACCCGCCTGCTGTTCGCCAAACCCGCTTCAGCTAAACAGGCTAGAATTAGAACATCCTATGATGCTGTAGATGCTTATGTCGTAGAGCAGATGCACCGCCTGCATATCCCGGGTATATCTCTCGCCATACTCGAGGGCGACAGGATCGTGCACATGCGCGGCTTTGGTCACGCCCGCCCGGGCGGTGAAACGCCCACTCCCCAGACGCCTTTCTTCATCGGCTCACTCACCAAGTCCATCACTGCCCTGGCAGTAATGCAGCAGGTCGAGGCCGGTAAGATCGAGCTGGATGCTCCGGTGCAGCGCTACCTGCCCTGGTTCCGTGTAGCAGATCCCGAGGCTTCTGCCGAAATGACCGTGCGCCACCTGCTCAACCAGACCAGCGGCCTGCCCTTATGGCCTTCGGAAGTGGCTATGGCTGATTTTGACGATAGCCCGGATGCCACAGAACGCCAAGCACGGGCATTGAATACGCTCAAGCTCAACCGTCCGGTCGGCTCAAAGTGGGAGTACAGTAACTATAATTTCAACCTACTGGGGCTGATTGTTGAAACCGTTAGCGGTGAAACGTATGCCGATTATCTTCAAAACCAAGTCCTAAAGCCACTCGGGATGACTCACACTTTTACTTTTAAAGCTGAGGCAAAACAACATGGTCTGGCAATGGGCCACCGCCATTGGTTTAGTCTTCCCTTCCCTGCACCGGATTTATCTATACCGCGAAGTTCTCTTCCATCAGGTCAGCTTATTTCTTCCGCTGAAGACATGGCGCATTACCTGATCGCCCATCTCAACGGTGGGCGGTATGGGGAGGCACAAATTTTATCTAGCGCTGGTATCGACGAGCTGCACAGAGGAGTGGCCGAATGTATCACGTTCGGCATTCCGATAGGGAAATATGGCATGGGTTGGTTTGAGATCGACTTGGACCAAACGAAAACGTTCTCGCACGGCGGTAATGTGCCCGACTTTTCTGCCTTCATGGCCCTCATTCCAGAACAGAAGAAAGGTCTGGTCTTGCTGCTCAACGCCGACCCTTATGGACTGCCCATTGTCACAGAGGAGATCGGTATGGGTGCGACCGCCCTGCTCGTCGGCCAGCAACCTGGTTCGATCCAGTTGGAGTTTATCCAATGGGTCATGCGACTTCTGCCGCTGATCCCAATTCTCCAAGTCGTAGGAGTCATCGCCACCTTGCGGACGCTGCGGCGCTGGGAACGGAACCCGGCTCTCCGCCCGAGTAGTGAGCGCCTGTGGGGGCAGCATATTCTGCTTCCGTTGATCCCGAACTTGTCGCTCGCCACTATCCTGGTATATCTGCAGTCCAGCGGACTGATCCGCTTTTTTCACCTCTTTATGCCCGACCTTGCCTGGATTGCCCGGATAAGTGGAGGATTCGCTTGTGTATGGGCATTCCTGCGTACCGGATTGATCCTTCAGACCCTGCGTAAACCCCGCCCCTGAATTTCCCTCTTGGAGGACATACACCTATGAATACAGATATCGGACCCTATCATGTTATCGACCTCCCACCGGGGCGGCGTATTTGGTTGAACGCACTCAACCTATCAGGACCAACCCACTGGATGTATGGACTGCTGGAAGCGGATGTGACAGTCGCCCAGCAGCTCATTGCCGAGCACAAGGAGCGCACCGGTGAAAAGCTTTCGTTCACCGGCTTCCTGGTTTATTGCCTGGCGCAGGCCGTGGATGAAAACAAAGAGGTGCAGGCATACCTTAAAGGTCGAAATAAGATCATCATATTTGATGATGTAAATATTGGATTAATGGTCGAACACAAAGTAGGGGAAAAGACTGCCTTAATGGGGTATAACCTCATGGGGGCTAACCATAAAACTTATCGCCAGATCCATGAGGAGATCCGCTCGGTGCAGTCTGCACCGGTGCCGGCGAATAGGGGAATGCCCTCCTGGTTCCGATCTGCCATGTTGCTCTCCTGGCCGCTGTCCAGGCTGGTTAATATATTGATGTCTATAGTCACACGCCGTGACCCAAGGATTCGCGTGGCCGCTTCGGGCACAGTTGCTGTTACCGCGGTAGGGATGTTTGGCAAGGGGCATAGCGGTTGGGGGATAGCTACAACACCAGTTTCCCTCAGCCTCGTGGTGGGGAGCATGGCCTGGAAGCCAGCTGTGATCGAGGGTCGTGTCGAGCCGCGTGAGATCCTTAATCTGACAGTCCTGTTCGACCACGATATTGTCGATGGGGCACCCGCCACCCGCTTCGTAAAGCGCTTGGTGGAGCTGATTGAGAGCGGGTATGGGCTGGACGAGGTGGATGTCACGAATGGTGATCTACCTGTGAAGGGAGAATTGGTAAATGCCAGGTGAAATTACCACACAGGATGCCGAGTATGCCCTGGATATCGTGAAAAAAATTTGCGCCGAGGTGGGTCCTGGTTTGCCTGGTACTTCACAGGAACGACAACGCGCTGAGGTAATCAAGAAGGAGTTAGAGACTCACCTGGGTACCGGCAACGTGGCTGTCGAGGAATTCATCTGCGCTCCCGATGCCTTTTTGAGTACCTACCCAGGTACGCTTTGTATGCTTCTGGCAGTTGTGCTGAATATTTCAGCCGGGCAATTTACAGGGATATCACCCTGGATACCCTCGATTGCGGCAGTGGTGTTTGCTATCCTCGCGCCATTGATGTTCATTCTCGAGTTCCTTTTCTCCCTGGAAGTGTTTGATCCATTATTCCCCAAGAAAAAGTCCCTCAATATCATCGGCAGTCTACGCAAGCCCGAATCAACGGATGTGAAACGCCTTCTCATCTTGAGTGGTCACCATGATAGTGCTCCGGAGAATACCTGGCTTCGGTACACTGGCATTGGATTTTATATCCTCTCTGCGATCTATTTCATCGGATTGATCACATTGCTGGTCATGTGCCTCATCCAGCTAGCGGGTTTGATCCTTGGCAATGAGGCTGTTGTGGCCTTTGGAACGATAGGCTGGGTGTTACTGGTTTTCCCGATCGTGCCAGCAATGATCTATGTCTTGCTTCTCAACAAGAGAAGGAAAAACGGAGGCATTGTGCCGGGCGCGGCGGACAATCTCTCTGCATGCGCGGTTTCAGCAGCAATGTGCAGGTTCTTGGTAGAAAATCCCGCTTCCATTCCAGATGACACAGAAATTCGGTTCATAACTTTCGGCTGTGAAGAGGCCGGCCTGCGTGGTTCAAGGCGTTACGTGGAGCGCCATCTAGATGAGCTTAAACGTCTGGACGCACGGGTGTTAAATTATGAGATAATCGCCCATCCGATCATCTCTATCCTCACCTCAGACGTGAATGGCACGGTAAAGAATTCCCCTGAGATGGTGAAAAGCGTGGTGGCTGCTGCTGAGCGCTCCGGGGTACCCTATAAGATTGGCGCTGCAACCATTGGAGCGGGAAGTGACGCAGCTCCCTTTAGCCGTGTTGGTCTAAAGGCTTTAACGTTGTTACCTTTCAAGGTACCGCAGCAGCAATTTGCTTTCTACCACCAGGACCGGGATACGCCTGAGGTCCTGTCCATCGAGCCGTTGTTAAATACGCTGAAGCTCACCCTCGAATGGATCCGTGGTGTCGGAGAAGACAAATGATGCATCACCAGTTAAAAGGAGAAAATACTATGCTCGACAACGAAAAACTCAACGCTCTCCTCAACGCCTACCGCGGCGAGATCATAGCTAAATGTCCCAAATCACTATCCATCTGGCAACAGAACCGCACGGTTATGCCAGCAGGTGTGGGCAGCTTCTTCCGGCTGGCGGATCCCTTCCCGATGGTGGTTAAACGGGCGAAAGGTGCCAGGTTGTGGGACGCAGATGACAATGAATACCTTGACTGCATGCTCGGCTTCTCGACTATGATCCTTGGGAATGCACCGGAGGAGGTCGAAGAGGCGATCAGGGAGGCGCTACCGCGCGGGTCCCATTATGGTCAATGCCATGAGCACGAGTATAAGTTTGCAAAGTTGTTCTGCGACATGGTGCCCGGTGTGGATAAGGTGACCTTCTGCAACTCGGGCACCGAGGCAACCATGTACGCCGTTCGGTTGGCGCGTGCTACGACGGGGCGACCCTTGATTGCGAAATTCGAGGGGGGGTACCACGGGACACATGATCTTCTGGCAGTCAGTTTCGGTCGCCCTGGGCCGAAGGCCGATCAATCTGGATCGATCGAGGACCCGGCAACAGTCCCTGAAAGCCCCGGGCTTGCGGAGGGAGCCTGGAAGGACACATTAGTCTTGCCTTTCAATCACCCGGCGGCCTTTGACAAAATACTTCGTTATGCTTCTCGGCTGGCTGGTGTGATTATCGAGCCTGTGCAGGGAGCTGCTGGTACGATTCCTGCTGACAGGGAATTCCTTGAAGAGTTACGCAGGATCACCAGCCAAATCGGGGCATTCCTCATTTTTGATGAAGTGATCACCGGTTTTCGTTTAGCCCCTGGCGGAGCCCAGGAATTCTATGGAGTTATTCCGGATGTGAGCTCATTTGGCAAGATCCCAGGAGGTGGTCTTCCTATCGGGGCGGTGGGTGGAACTGCCGAGGCAATGCGCTTGATGGAATACGATACTGAACCGGGATCCATCCTCTTGGCGGGAACATTCAATGGTAACCCACTGGTTACCGCAGCCGGGACTGCCGTTCTCCAACGCCTGAGTAAAGAACCGGAATTGTATGCACGCTTGAATGCCATGGGTGACCGTTTTCGAGATGAGATCAACCGTTTTGCTCGGGAAAAGGACTTTCCAGCCACAACAACAGGCGTTGGTTCTATGTTTTGGATGCACGTAATGCGTGGACCAATCAAGAACGTGAGAGACTTACACCGAGGGAACTCAGCCGCGAGTACTGGCTTGAGATTGCTGTACCGCAAAAATGGGCTGCACACAGCACCCCATCATGCATTCGTGTCTGCTGCTCACTCTGACCAGGATGTCACCCAGCTGATCGAGATCCATAAAGCCGCAATGGAGCAGCTGAGGGCAGAGGGTGTGTGGTGAAACAAAGCAGATAGTCGTTCGTGGAAAGAGATCATTAATACAAGTGGAGAAATCCAGCATGGACCAAAGAACGGGATCTTATCAGATTATTGATTTCCCAGCCGAGCGCCGCGCAATGCCTGCCTTTCTCGAGCTCAAATCGGGGAGGCATGTCATGTACGCTTTGTTGGATGTAGATGTCACGGTTTCCCGCAGATTTATTGAGGATTACAAAGCTAAAACCGGTGAGCAGCTGTCCTTCACCGGCTACATGGCTTTCTGCCTGGCCCGCGCCGTGGATGAGAATAAAACAGTGCAGGCCTACAAGAAGGGTAGTAAGCAGTTGATCGTATTTGACGATGTGGATGTGGGGATCATGATAGAACGCAAGCAAGGAGAAACGCCCGTCTTGACGGGATATGTCATCCGAGCGGCTAACCATAAGACCGTTTGGGAGATCCACCAGGAGATCCGCTCGGCACAGTCGGAACCAGTGCCACCGAACAATGGCATGCCCGCCTGGTTCCGTTCCGCCCTGCTGCTTCCATGGCCTCTGTCAGCGCTATTTAAGGTTTTATTCCGCATGATCATGCTTCGCAACCCGACGATCGTTACATCGATGGGAGGCACAGTTGGTATCTCCTCAGTGGGAATGTTTGGCAAGGATCACGCCGGATGGGGGATCGCAAGTGGCTCCCACGTGCTCGACCTTATCGTGGGGGGGACTGCCCGGAGGCTGGCGGAAGTCAAGGAACGGATCGAGTCACGCGAGATGCTCAGCCTGACGATCATCTTCGACCATGACGTGATCGATGGGGCTCCGGCGGCTCGATTTACCCGTAGATTGGTAGAGCTGATCGAGAGCGGGTATGGTTTGAACGATGGTCAGCCTCAACCAGTCCCTTCAGCTGAGCCCGTGGTGGCACAAGCTTAATTGCTCATGTCATGTATAGGACGACACAATAACTCTATATTTTTCACCCATGGTCAAAAATTGATCTGGGTCATTTCCTAATAAAAAGAATGATCTTTTGAGGTATATGATATGAAAGTGCTTATCATCTCGTCGAATACACTTCCTGCGGCCCCAACCGGACCCGTTTATGTAGCGGGAGCAGTCAGAGCAGCCGGGCATGAAGTCAGGATCTTTGAGCGCTTGTTTGCTGTGGATCTTGAAGGTGAGCTTACCGCCGAGCTTGAGGATTTCCAACCAGATGTGATCGGGGTTTCGATCCGCCTAGTGTTTGGGGACGAAATAGATCTGGATATACCATTCGGAACCCGTCATACGGATTTAAAACCGCGGGTTAAGGAGATCACCAACATCGTGCGCCAAAATTCGGATGCCCGGATCGTCCTGGGAGGCCCGGGGTTCAACTATTATGCTCGTGATTGGCTGGAGTACCTCGATCTGGATTACGGCATTCGCGGCGAAGGGGAAGTGTCGTTTCCCCTATACTTGAAGCAGCTGTCGGAGGGTGGTGATATCTACTCGATTTCAGGATGCGCCTTCAGGAAAGATGGAAACTACCA
>JBAPSY010000264.1:0-2219 GCA_049281855.1 Anaerolineales bacterium | reverse complement strand
AGCGTACTCTGCGAGCGATGAAGAGTGTTCTTTACGAGCGATGAAGAGTGTTCTTTGCGAGCGATGAAAAGCGTTCTTTTTCCGAAGCATCAAGAGTGATCTATACGAGCGATGAAGGGTGTTCAGGCAGGGGACAACCCACGTTTGCGGCTGGTTCGCGCAATCAATAAGCACACCACAATCCCATACAAGGAAAAACATGGACGAAGATCAGAAAATACCGCTGTTATTCAGCTATTACTTTGGCGATTCCGCTGCCAGCGCCCAAAGAGGCGCCTCCAGGCGACTGAAGAAGTGGAGCCAGGCGTTCGAGCAGTGGATCGGGGAGTGCAAGCGGGATTACCAGAAAGATACCGTTAAGCATGTCCTGCTTGCCTGGAGGCGGCTGGTCAGGCAGTGCGGTAGGATGCCCTGGCAGGTCAGGCAGGAGCATATCGAGCAGCACGCCACCTGGATGGAACAGGAGGGCTTCGCCTCGAGTACCATCAATGCTTCGATGGGGTTCATCGCCAGCTTTTACCACTGGTGCGATCAACAGCGGGTGGACCCTGCCTGCGCTCCGGGCTTCAACCCGGCAAAAGACGCCGCGAGAATGAGGCTTGTGCTCTACGCCGGGGTTACGTTGTGGAGTCGGCAGGAGCTGGAAGCATTCCTCGACTTACTCAGCCGGGATGTGTCGGGGCTGGGCAAGCGCGAATACGCCTTCTTCCTGGCGCGGCTTAGCCTGGGTGTGCCTTTGAAAAGCCTCCAACGCCTCAAGTGGGGGCAGGTCGAGCAGGAGCAGGCGGGGGCATGGGTCAGGTGGAGGCCGGATGGCGAGCGGGTCAGGCTGCCCGACCCGCTATGGCAGGCTGTGACCGACTATCTGCGGGCGAGTGGTAGGCTGGACGGCATGCAGGCGGGCAAGGTTGTTTTTGCCCCGCAGGTTCAGCCGGTCACGCAGGGGTCGGGTGGAAAACCGGAAGACTGGCTGGAAGAGCAGCCGCTATCCAGCTCGGCGATTCTTAGTAATCTGAAGTTGTATGCTAGGCAGGTCGGCATCGCCGAATCAAAGCTGACCCTCGTGGCTCTGCGCTGGACGGCCATCAGGCTGAGGCTGGACCAGGGTGAGAGTCTGCAGGGGATGCAGGCTTTCATGGACACTCGTGAGACAGTTAAGTCCACCAAATATAGGCTTAGCAGGCTTCCGGAGTTACCCGGAGAAAGCGCGCACGATGCACAAGCGCAGGGCACGGATTCACAGGTGCCGGTGAGGAACACCAGGCTTTTAAAAGGTGGGGAGAGCACCACCCACGGGTTTTACGCCCGCAAGAAGGACATGCAGGCGGTAAAAGCAGTCCTCGCGGAAAATATCCACGGGGTGGACGAGGAGATCGTCTGCCTGCGCAGGCTGATGCGGGGTTTGCTTGAGCGGGAGGGGGATGAGGCGCGTCTGGTGGAGGCTTATTCACAGGCCGCCCACCGGCTGGCTAGCCTTGTCTCGCTAAATGAGCCGGTGCAGAATGGTAAGGAAGCCCACGCGGTGGAAGAGTTCTTGAGCTTTCTGGACGACATCGAGGCTCGCAGTGGCCGCCCGCCGATCAGCCCGCAGATTCGCAAAAATGCACTGGGGAACTCATCCGATCTGGTGGAAGCCTCCCGCCTTGTGACGGAGGAGGTTGCGACCACAAGACTGCTGCTCAGGAACGCCTATCGGCGGGCGATGCAGACGACCGGCACGCCAGAGTACCTGCATTTGGTGGAGCTGTACAGCCGTGGTTGCGTGCGGTTGGTAAGGCTGCTCAAGATTGGGGGCTGCGATGAAAATGGACGCTTGGAGAGGTATATACAGAACAGGTTCGATGAAGCCATCCGGGAGCTGGCCCGGGAACGGGGGTTGGACCGGGGAGCATAGCTGACCCGTGGGCTCCTGCAGTGTCTTCACGGATAGTGTCTTCATGCTTTCACTACTGTAGTGTCTTCATGATTTCACTATGATTTCACTATGTTTTCACTGCCTGCAGTGTCTTCGGGTTTTCACTGCTTGCAGTGTCTTCGCCTGTAGTGTCTTCACGGATAGTGTCTTCACCTGTAGTGTCTTCATGATTTCACTGCCTGCAGTGTCTAGTATATTCAGAGAAGAGTATAAAATATTGGAATGAAGGCACGGCAGGCCGAGCATGTGTCCTGGTTCGAGTAAACCGTCACGAAGCATGGTCGCCGTGCCCAAAGCCATTTGA
>JBAPSY010000263.1:0-7042 GCA_049281855.1 Anaerolineales bacterium | reverse complement strand
CTAGCCACCTTACAGTTTGATGATTCATCGGTAAACGCAAAGGTTAATTGGACACGGAATTGAATTTATCAATAGGCGCTCGATGAAACGCAAGCCAATTTGGAAAATGCTAAGGTCACGCCTGTCTTTGCGATCAACTTGCTCTCTTTGGCTATTTTGGATCGTTTTTGTGCCTATGGAAATTGACCAGACATACAACAAAGCCACTGCCAGGGTCAGTCGGGAAAGTTTATCAGCGTGACGCAGCATGGTGCATTCAAGGTCAAAGCCGTGACTTTTCAAATCGCCGAACATTTCCTCGATCCACATTCTACGAGCGTACGCCTGCAAAGTTATTTGCCGGTCAGGAAGGTTCGTAGCCAAGCACCACGGTTCATCTTCCCCAACTTTCCAGTGCGCCAGCAAGTTCACCGGATAAATCTTGCTTTGCGTCAGCCATCCTTTCCCCAGCCACACACTCCGACCGGGCTTTTCCACCCAACTCCCAAAATCACGCCATTCCGTGTGCCCAGGAAGACAAACATGCGTACGACCTTTTTGGCGCAAAACGTAATCCCAATGCCATCTATCCAGCTGCTGCAGCACTTCCACGGCTCCAAATTCGCAGTCACCTACCAGCAGAATGGCGATCCCTTTGGGCAGAAGGCTCCTAACATACACCAACAACGCCAAATGGGCCTCCGGTGTGGCATGCCCTTTAACATGCTTGACCCAGGTCCAGGCAATCGGAATAGCGCGTTTGCGATAAGCCAGACTGATGATCAGCAATTGATGCGCAAAACCAACTTTGGTTCCATCCACAATCAGCCGTACTTGTTGAAGATGACTGGCCTGACTCGCCAACCAGCTTCGAGCAATAGGTTCATACCAGGCACGAACATTGATCGCAGGGTTAGCCAACAATCGGCTCAGGCGTTGTATGAAACTGAGCAACTTTGCTTTACCGGGCATCTTCCCTGCAATCCGGCTCAGGTACACCGATCGGCTTTGGTGAATCCCGACAACCAGCCAGGTAAAATTCCGAATGCGTGTTTTTCTTTCCGTCGGTTGCAATTGTCTAATTCTCATATTCCAAGTATGATAGAGATTGTTGATCGGCATGGTTTGCTCCTGTTCTTTGGTGATGCAAATTCAGGAGTACACTTATCGTGCCGATCAACCCTTTTATCCTAAAAGTGTATGGTGGCTAGAAACATTTTATAAATAAATTATTAATTCGGTTATTCATCCTTGCAATCTATTCATTTCCGTGCTAAAATCACTTCGGTAAAGGTAATTTGATTGTGGCGACGTGGAAAAGTGGGCAGCCCCCACTTTTCTTGCGTATAAGGCTAATCCCGTTATGATAATTGTTCGGAGATAATCAAGGAATGAAAAACGAATTCATGTTGGCATTTAATGAGGTACTCGAGGAAAAAGGACTACCCAAAAATGTGGTCCTAGAAGCCCTCGAAGCTGCCATGGTTTCAGCTTACAGGCGAGCGGTAAACGCCTCCACTGCACAATTGGTCGAGGCAAAGATCGATCCTGAAACAGGAGCTGTCACTGTCTTTGCTGAGAAAGAAGTGGTGGATTCTGTTCAAGATGAACGGACAGAGGTAGCGCTTGAAAATGCCCTCAAAATCGATCCAAGCGCTGAACTTGGAGGTATGGTCGTTGTGGAATCCACACCCAATAATTTTGGAAGAGTGGCTGCCCAAACAGCACGACAGGTGATCCAACAGCGCATCCGTGAAGCTGAACGCGATTCTCAGATGAAATATTATGCCAAACAGGTTGGTGATATTGTTAGTGGAGTTGTTCAAGCTGTTACTCCACAACAGGTCACACTTGGATTGGATATGAAAGCCGAGGGAGTACTTCCCAGAAACCAACAGATAAATGGTGAACATTTTCGCGTGCATGATCGAGTGCAATCATTATTACTTGAAGTTAAACAAACCCCACGCGGTCCGCAAATCGTACTTTCACGATCCCATCGCAACTTCCTTAGATGTCTGTTAGAGAATGAAGTCCCCGAGATTTACCACGGACTGGTTGAGATCCGGTCGATTGCGCGTGAGCCCGGACAACGATCGAAAGTGGCAGTTGCTGCCTTACAGCCAGCAGTGGATCCGGTCGGTGCTTGTGTAGGCATCAGGGGTGTGCGGATTCAAGCAATCGTGCGTGAATTGAACGACGAAAAAATCGATGTCATCGAGTTTGATCCTGACCCGGCAGCATACATTGCCAAAGCACTCAGTCCAGCACGTGTCACAGGTGTGTATTTGAATGAACATGCCAAGGGGACGAAAACTGCTACGGTAGTGGTTATGGATGATCAGCTTAGCCTGGCAATTGGGCGCGATGGTCAGAATGCACGTCTAGCAGCTAAGCTTACTGGATGGCGTATCGATATCAAATCATTGATCGAAGCAGCTGGTGATGCAGTTCATCGTTTACAAAGTGATCACGAATTTGCATCCATGGCAGAGCTTGAATCAGAGAATATCCCAAGGGTCGAGCTTATTTTAGGGAAGAAGGCTGAAGGACGCCCCATTACACCTGAGGAGTATCAGTTTTTAAGCCAATTTGTGGATAGGGTAGAGCGTGGTCTAATCCATCGCCGGACAGTAGAAAAATTAGCAGAAGAAGAACGGCGCAAAGAAACACGAGCTAAGATCCCGGTTGCTGCTTTTGCAATGTCTCTCGAAGATTTGGCATTGACGGAACGGATTAATGGTTTACTAAGTTCTTCAGGATATGAAACCATTGGCGATCTAATGTTCCAACTAGCTTTGGATGAAGACGCTGTATTAGGGATCAGTGGAATTGGTCCGAAAGCAATGGGAGAGATCAAAGAGAAGCTAGCAAATATAGCCTTCCCGACGGCTGAGCCTGAAGTAGTATCGCCTGAGGTGGTTGAGCAGGTTATGCCGGAAGTTGAGAAAGTAGCAGAGCTAACAGAACCTGTTTCTGAAGAAATGATCACTCAGGAACAACCTGAAGAGGTGGAGGAAGTCTCATTAGTTCAACTGACACCTGTAGAAGAAGGTGCACCGACAATAGAAGAAATTAGTAGTGAACCTGAACTAATAGGAGAGGAACCGGTTCTGGCAGCTGAAAGCGAAGGAAAAGAAGAAGAAGCTGAGAAACCGATCGATTTTAACGAGATCTTTGCCTTACGACCTGAAATTCTTGGCGTACAAGAGACTGAAGAAGAGGAAGAGGAAGAAGATCTCGATAAAAAAGGTAAGAAGAAGAAAAAGAAGAAGAAATTCGTGGAAGTTGTCTATGATCCCGATCGAGATATCACATTGGTGAAAAGAAAACGCAAACGTGGCGGTGATTGGGAAGATGATTGGAATTTCTAAACGAATATAAGAAGGACTTGTGTCCCGAAAAACCGGTAAAAGAAGGCATATTCCCCAACGTACATGTGTAGCCTGCAGGGAAATATTGCCGAAGCGTTCGATGGTCAGAATAGTGCGTAGCCCGAAAGGGGTAGTGATTGACCCGACGGGTAAAATTGCAGGAAGAGGTGCTTACCTTCATATCCTGCGCTCATGTTGGGAGAGCGGATTGAAGGGAGCCCTTGCGAGCGCGTTGAAAATAGAATTAACTCCTGAAGAGCGCGAGCGACTCATGAATTACGCCGTATCATTACCGGAGTAGGAACCGACAATGAACGAGTGATACATCTCACCCGCTCATAGGGGTCTAATAAATCGAAGTCATTGAGGTACCATATGAGCGATAACGGCACTAATTCAAAGAAAATTGAAGTATCTTCAAGCATCACGGTACGTGATCTTGCCCAGATAATGCAAACCAGCCCCATTGATGTCATAAAAGCATTAATGTCAAATGGAGTTATGGCAAGCATTAATCAACTCATCGATTTTGACACGGCTGCGATCGTTGCCTCAGAGATGGGTTATGAAGCCATACCTGAAAGTCCAAAGATCAGCGAGCAAGATCTTGGAGAGATACCACAATGGAGAAAAGCTATCGCCAATGAAGCAGTTGAGAATTTAGAGTTACGACCTCCTGTTGTTACGATCCTTGGACACGTTGATCATGGTAAGACTACTCTATTGGATGCAATAAGGGAAACGAATGTTGCCGAAGGGGAAGTTGGAGGGATTACCCAACATATTGGAGCATACCAGGCAGAACACAATGGTCATCTAATTACATTTTTGGATACACCTGGTCATGCAGCGTTCACTGCCATGAGGGCTCGTGGAGCGCAAGGAGCGGATATCGTTGTTTTGGTGGTCGCTGCGGATGATGGCGTTATGCCACAGACAAAAGAAGCAATTGCTCATGCGAAAGCTGCTAAAGTACCGATTATTGTTGCGATGAATAAAATTGATAAAGCCAATGCTGACCCTGATCGGGTTCGCCAGCAATTAGCAGAAGCTGGGTTAGTTCCGGACGATTGGGATGGGGATACGATTGTCGTGCCCATGTCTGCCAAACGCCGGGAAGGTTTGGAAGACTTACTAGAAGCCATTGTGCTCGTGGCTGATAATATGGATATTCGCGCAAATCCAAATGGGCAGGTAATCGGTACGGTCATCGAGGCTGAATTGGATAAAGCGAAAGGGTCAATGGCTACATTACTTGTACAGAATGGTACACTCGAAGTGGGCGATGTAGTAATCGTTGGGAAAGCATTTGGGCGTTTAAAAGCGCTCTTCGATTTTCGAGGTCGAAGGATACATAAAGCAAGTCCATCGACACCAGTTTCTGTGATGGGTCTAAACGTAGTACCTCAAGCTGGCGATGTATTTCAGGTTGTACCTTCAGAACGTGAAGCGCGAGTGATCGTATCGGAAAAATCTCAATCCGGAGATAAGGTCTCGGGTGGCAAGATAACCCAAATCACCCTTGAGCAGTTATATGATAAGTTCAAGGCAGGTGAGGTTCGGGAATTAAGGCTAATCATTAAGGCAGATGTTCAAGGTTCATTGGAGCCAATTATCTCTTCATTAAGAGACCTTTGCACTGAGGAACTCACCGTCAATATCCTCTACGCAGAAACGGGTAATATTACTGAAAACGATGTCATGCTTGCAGCTGCTTCCAAAGCAGTCATTATTGGTTTTAGCGTCCAGGCAGATGTTTCTGCAAGACGATTAGCAGAAAACGAAGGTGTCTCCATTCGGCTTTATGACATCATTTACCGGATGATCGAAGATATTGAGAAAGCGTTAAATGGGATGCTTGAGCCGGTTGAAAAAGAGACCATTATAGGGCATGCTGATGTTAGGAAGGTGTTTCGCATATCCAAAGTCGGAAATATCGCTGGGTGTTATATTGTCGATGGTGAGCTCAGGCGAAATGCGCGTGCAAAGGTGTTAAGGAACGGTGAAATCGTAGCCATTGGTGATATTTCCACCATAAAGCACCTCCAAGAAGATGTCCGTGAGATCCGTCAGGGCTTTGAATGCGGTATCGCGATTAGAAATTTTTCAGATTTTATAGAGGGGGACCGGATCGAATGTGTTTTAGTCGAGAAGGTTGCAGCAGCCTGAGAAATCCTGGAGGCTGAAATGGTATCCAAAACACGATTGACAAAAATATCAGAACGCATTCGGGAAGAACTCTCAGAAATATTATTGATGAAGAGTAGTGACCCGCGCCTGAAAGGCATCACCGTTACCGACGCAGAAGTCGATCGGGAATTAGCTTTCGCAGAAATATATGTTTGTGCTCTCGAAGGATCACAAAGATCAATTGAAGTCTTATCTGGACTAGAACATGCACAGGGGTATTTGCGTAGTGAACTAGCTCATAGAATGGATTTACGTGTTTTTCCACGATTAAGATTTCATTGGGATCCTACCTTTGAGAAAGCGGATAAAATTGAGCGATTAATTAGCACGATCCATCAGACGGATGCACCAAATATGGTAGCTTCAAAAAAGAAAAGGGTGGCAAAGCATGAAGGATCCTCATCGTGAGTTGATTACGACAATTCGCGAGCAACTTAACCTTGCGAAAAAGGTATTGGTAATTTCACATCAACGCCCAGATGGCGATGCTATTGGATCATTATTGGCGATGGGTTTGCCATTACTCACAGCTGGTAAAGATGTTCAAATGGTGCTTAAAGATGGGATACCAGAAAATTTTCGATTTTTGGCTGGCAGTGAGATGGTAAAAACCAAACCCATGGGTAAAGTTGATTACATCATTGTAGTTGATTCTTCTGAGGTTGAGCGGACTGATACAGATTTTAATGATTATGACATGCCAGACCTTAACATTGACCATCATAAGACAAACACTAATTTTGCTAAGATCAATCTTGTTGAAAGTGGTGCAGTGGCAACCGCAGAAATATTAACCAAATACCTGCCCGATTTTGGTTTTCGCATCACCAAACCAATCGCAAACGCCCTTCTAACCGGCATTGTCACTGATACGATAGGATTCCGCACAACCAATGTCTATCCACAAGTTCTTCGAATGGTCGCTGATTTAATGGATAAGGGTGGAAGCCTGGCAGACATATACTCTAAGACGATTGTAGAACAATCACTTGCTGCAGCTCGATATTGGGGTGCTGGTCTATCGAAAATTCAAATGGAAGATGGATTGGTATGGACAACACTTTCGTTGAATGAACGCCACGCAGCTGGATATTCAGCTCGTGATGATGCTGATCTGATAAAAATTTTATCCGCAATTGAGGGAGCAACTGTAGCCGTGATATTGACAGAGCAAGCGGCAGGATATGTTAAAATAAGTTGGCGCTTGTGTGGTAGTCTGGCGACGGATTTAGATGTTTCGGAGATTGCCCAGAAATTCGGGGGCGGGGGACACAAGGCAGCTGCAGGAGCGGACGTAAAAGGGAAATTGAATGAAGTCCTGGGTAAAGTCTTGGCAGACACGAAGATATCCATGAATCATGTCAAAGAGACAATCGAGGAGAGTAGATAGCATATTTATTTTTAGGGATGGTATATGAACAAGAATTATGAAGATCAACTAAAGAATGCAGTGTCTGGCGTATTGGTGGTTGATAAGCCAGTCGGTTTAACCTCACATG
>JBAPSY010000262.1:0-10696 GCA_049281855.1 Anaerolineales bacterium | reverse complement strand
GCGGAAAGACCATATTTAGCTGCTATCACCCATACACTATCATTTTCTTGAGCGATATAGATGATTTTCCCATCTGGTCCTGGTGTAGGTGTGGGAGGATAGGTATATTGTGCCTGCGGAGCTGCCGCTGTCTGGTAGCTTTGAGAGGAAATAAGGAGTATAAGCACGAATAGCCAGGCACCAATCAGAATACGTCTGTTCATAACGGTTGAGAATTATACATGATATGGCTTATTCTTGTTTAATTCTGCTCATTAGTTCTAGTTTTCCGAGAACCATTTGTTCATTGGTTTTATACCTGGTTTTAGGCATTAGGTAAGGATCCATGGATGGGCTTATTATAGACCTGAAACGGCATTGATGTCGTTGGATCAGTGTAATTGGGTATTATGCTCAATAGTAAATCGGCGCTGCCCGACTACGGATCGTTTCCGGCAAAAACATAATCTTTGCACTTTTTATCACATTCAGCGATATAGATTGATATAATATGAGATATCCCATTGGATCGTATCTGTTCAACTTTACAGTGTAAAGGTTTTTTGTGGATCATTAATACCAAAATCTAGTCAGGAAAGCAGTTTTACAAGATTTCCTATTTTTGTAGTATAACCCTGTTGAAATGCACATGTTATTATTTTGAGAAAGGAGAATGTTCTATGCTTTTCGGATACACAGGCAAGATCCTACATGTCGACTTGAGTAAGGGGAAAATAAGCACAGAGCAGCCAACCGAGGAATTTTATAAAACCTACCTCGGTGGTAGCGCTATGTGAACGTATTACGTATTTAAAAATACCCCTGCCGGTGCTGATCCTTTGGGTCCAGAAAACACCCTGACAATTATGCTTTCTGCCACCACCGGCGTGTCTATCAGTGGACAAAGCCGCATGACTGCCACCGCCAAAAGCCCTCTGACAGGGCTGATTGGTGACAGCCAGGTGGGTGGGTTCTTCCCCGCTGAAATGAAATTTTCAGGTTTTGACGGCATTGTTTTCACCGGCAAATCACCCAAGCCAGTCTATTTGTGGATCCATGGTGGTGAGTTTGAGTTGCGCGACGCCTCTCACCTTTGGGGAAAGATTACCGGTGAGGTAGAGAAGATGATCCGGGAGGAGCTCGGTGACCCGAAGATTGAGGTCGCCCAGATTGGACCTGCTGGTGAAAAACTTGCCCGCTTCGCTGCCATCATGAATATGTCCAATCGAGCTAATGGCCGTACCGGGATGGGTGCGGTGATGGGCAGCAAGAATCTCAAAGCCATTGCCGTACGTGGTCACCAAAAGGTAAAAACTGCTGATCCCGCGGCAATCACCAGGCTTGCCCGGTTGGCTCCCAAGCGGGTACAAGATATCCCTGACATGAAAGGCTTGCAGGATTTCGGCACCGCTTCCGTCTTGAACTATCAAAACACGTCCGGTGGACTACCCACCAGGAACTATATCAGCGGTACCTTTGATCAAGCTGAAGATATTTCCGGTGAAACCATGGCAGAAACCATTCTCAAAGAGAATGATACCTGTTATGCCTGCGTAGTACGGTGCAAGCGCGTGGTGGAGACTGAATACAAGAATAACCGCGTTGATCCATATTATGGCGGACCGGAATATGAGACCCTCTCCACATTGGGTTCCTATTGTGGGATTGGTGATTTGAATGCAATCTCTCTGGCCAACCAGACCTGTGACCAGTATGGTTTGGATACCATTGCTTGTGGGGCAACCATCGCATTCGCCATGGATTGCTTCGAGCACGGGTATCTGACATTGCAGGATACAGGTGGGATTGACCTGAAATTCGGTAACGCCGATGCCATGCTGTCCATTCTCGAAAAGATTGCCAAACGCGAAGGTTTAGGAGATCTTTTAGCCAATGGGTCTGCTTACGCAGCTGAAAAGATCGGTCATGGTGCCCAAGACTTGGTGATCGCGGTTAAAAACCACGAAATACCCGCCCATATGCCGCAGGTCAAGCGCAGTCTGGCATTGATTTACGCTGTCAATCCATTTGGTGCTGATCACCAGTCACACGAACACGACCCAGGCTACACACCCGATACTGCCTCCTACAACCTGGAACGCATGGCAGAGATTGGTCTGATCAATCCCATGTCTGACCGGGTACTCGATCGCGAAAAGGTCAAGATGGCTTTAACAACCGAGTGGGATTACTGCTTCATGGATACAGCGCAATTATGCCAATTTGTCTACGGTCCCGCCTGGCAGGTCTATGGTCCCAAAGACCAGGCTGAGCTGATGCGTGCCACTACCGGTTGGGATTGGACCGTGGCAGACATCCTAAAAATTGGTGAGCGCCGATTGAACATGCTCCGCGCCTTTAATGCTCGTGAGGGTGTCGGCCGTGAACGTGATACCCTTCCCAAGCGTATCTATGACGAGCCGCTCAAGGGCGGTGCATCTGAGGGTGTCGCGGTGACACGTCAGGAAGTAGAAGAAGCGTTGGATATTTATTATGAGATGTGCGGTTGGGATGTCGCCACTGGTAAGCCCACGCGTGCCAAGCTGGAGGAGCTGGGTCTCGGTTGGATGGTGCAATAATCTGAGTCTCCCAAATAATAATATCAGCCCGAAGGAGATGCTAATTATTCCCCTTCGGGCTGCTCTAAATAAGTCGATCCACAAGGTGTAAGCTTCAGCAAGGAATCAGGACATGCAAGTTAAGTTATATGCCTCACTTCGCCAGGCAGCTGGCACAAAAATGATGGATGTGGATGTCCATACAGATACGACTCTCCGGGATGTCTTGGGTGAGGTCACACAACGCTATCCTGTCCTGGTGAAATTCGTTTGGAAAGATCAAGGGGAATTATCAGAGTTCGTGCACGTCTTTATAAATGGCGAAAATGTCCACCATCTTGCTGGGTTAAAAACCGCCTTAAAAGCGGAAGATCATGTGGATATCTTTCCCCCATTGGTGGGAGGGTAAACTTAATCTTCATAATTTCAATTCAGAGTGGGGGAGTTTCACTCGAGTTAGGGCAATCAAGGCAAGCAAATTAAACAGGAAGGCTACCGCTGCATTAGCGACGATCCCAGGGACGACCGATTGGGTAAACAAAGATGGCGCCAGCAAATCACCAACAGAACGTCCAAGCGCGATCAAAGCCATGTGCGAAGCCAACATGGTTGCTCGCGCTGAGGGAAGGATCTCACTCATCAGCGTGATTCCACTCACCATGGTAAATTCAAACGTGAGATAGAAAAGAAATAAACTTAGCAGGGCACCAGCCAACCAGCGGCCAAAAATCGGTAGTGCCAGGGTGGCAACACAATTGCTAATAATTCCAATCGCCAATGCCCTGCGCTTGCCAATTTTATCGGTGAATACAGTAACGAGCGTTTCACCACCCAGTTCAGAAATACCAATCGCCAGTGCCGTGGCTCCAAGGGAGGTGATGCTGAGAGCAAAAGCCTGCTCCACCCACACACCATAGACCAGGGTGATCGTCTCGTTGGCAGCAGTGCAGAGCGCTGCCATCACTAATGCCGCGATTGCTGGCGGATAAGTAAATACCTTGCGTAGATTTCTCCAAAACCCAAGACTTCCTTCCTGAGGGACTGGGTCCTTGGGTAGCATCCAGGCAAGTGCGATAAATGCCAGAGCTCCAAGTAACGCGATCAGTGGAAAGGGTGCCATCCAGCCGTTCCGGGCAATGATCAACCCAACCAGCGGCAACCCGATGATTGCACTAATTGACCAGGCGAACTCACTGATGCCCAATATCTTGCCCCGTTTTTCATAAGACACCTGGTCGCCCAGGTAGGCTTGCAGGGAAGCCACAAAAATCAGGTACCCAATAAATGCCAGGCTGAGTGTAATAAAGAAAGTTATAAATGTTGGCCATAAAACCACCAGACTGATTGCAGCCGTAAAGGTGATTGTGCCAATCAACATTCCAGCCTTGCGTCCCCGACTATCAGCAACCGAAGCCAGGAATGGCCCAATCAAGCCCATCAGTGACCGCGTGGTAATTGCGTAAGAGATCGTCCGCAGGTCAACCCCCATCCCTCTGGTAAAAAAGGATAGAAAAGGATAGATCATCCGGTTAAAAGTGTTAAATACCAGCCGGATGATAACAAATGCAGTTAGCTGAAAATTTAGGGTGCGTTTCAATTTCAGCCTACCGCTGAATGCAATTGGGCTCAATCTTGTACCACCATCTCGCTATCTGCCAGGCAGCCAATATGGTTAGCAAGACCAGCCCGAAAAAGAATAATTGGATGCGCCACGCATCGCTGTTCAAGATCGGCGAGGCGGGGTGCATCACATTCGTTGTTTGTTGCAATGCAATCATCAGTGCAATAAAATAGCCTAAATTGAAGGCGGAGGTCAAGCTCGGCTTGCCTGCCAGACCCAGCCCAATCTGAAGTAATATGCCGGTAATGGCAAAAACCAGTGCCAGTCTCCAGCGTGGTTCTGCCAGGAACAAACCGTTCCAATTGGATTGCATCGCCCATAGTGATAGGGGAAGGTAGGTAACCCAGAAAATCAACCCTGTCCGTCCAAAAGCACCCGACCAGCAATGGAAGCTTATTCGATGAGTGAGTAATCCCAGGCTACCAAACACACCCGCCGATAGGAAGGCTGCAAGAGACGCCCACACCCATGCACCGTGCAGGTAGACAATCCGAATATGTGTCCCCAGGCTGTGTTCAGCCGGGCCAAATGCGGTCAAAATACCAATTGCAAGTAGTGTTATGATGAACCAAACCCATGCAGCGTATGGAGTTTTTATGAATCGTGCCAAGCTCTTCTGATCAAGTTGCATCCTCATACCTCTACTATACCAATAAGGATCTCAGCCGTCAGTTTGCTGCTTCTTTACAATCATCCTTCGCAAGGGGCAGCCAGACGCAGAATGTGGTGCCTTTCCCCACAGTTGAATTGACCTCGATCCTGCCTCCATGATTGCGCACGATCCAATAGGCAATGGATAATCCCAACCCGAAACCTTTCCCGTCTTTCTGGCGGGTGCGCGACTTTTCACTTCGGTAGAAACGTTCAAAGATGTGTGGCAAGTCTTCGGCAGAAATCCCCGGGCCATTATCGGTCACAGTAAGTTGTGCCCGGTCTGATACTTTACCCAAACCGACCACAATCTCTCCCCCTCTGGGTGTGTAATTGATCGCATTTCCTAATAAATTAACCACCACTTGCTTGAGGCGGTCTCGGTCACCACACACGAGTACCTGGTCAATATTGCCCAGGTTTAAATTCACCCGATCACGTGCCAGAACCTGCATTTGGTTCAACACTTCCAAAAGCAATGTATCGAGCTCAACGATCTCATGCGCCAGTGGGATTTTACCAGATTCAGCTTGGGCAAGGAGTAACAAATCGCCTACCATACGGGTCAAACGGTCGACTTCATCCTCGATAGTTTCCAGGGATTCCTCATCAAAATCCTTGATCTTGCGCATCAAACCCACATTACCTTTGATCACTGTGAGAGGGGTGCGCAGTTCATGCCCCACGTCTGCCAGAAAACGGCGCTGGGTAGAAAACAGGTTCTCCAGCCGACTCAGAGTCTGGTTGAAAGCTGCCACCAGTTGCCCCACTTCATCTTTGGAAGAGCCAGTATATGGGATGCGTCTGGAAAGGTCATCCGCACTGGTTATCTGCAAAGCCGTCTTGGTCACATTATCCAGCGGATGCAGCGCCTGATGGCTGCTGAACCAGGCTGCCAACCCTGCTGCAACGATTGCAATTGCAGTCCCAATCAGTAAAACCTCAAGCAGGGTTTGTTGGGTGGCATTGACCACATCCATGCGCGTGCCCACTTGCAGGATCCCCTCCAACCGGTTGCCTGTCGTCAAGGGAACCGTTAATACGCGCAACCGCGCCCCACCCTCGTTGACATCCCGGAACACAGGCACAGGGTTGTGTAAACCTGCCGCATCCAGAGGACGATTAAGGATGCGTATATTTTGGGAAGCCTCAATCAGGTTGTTGTCACGACCCCAAACTTGCACATAGACATCGTCAGGCAAATCAAGCTTTGGCAAAGAGACATTAAGTTGCCCATTCGCATCAATATGGGTATTGGTGTAAACAGTTTCTGCCCTGATCCTCAAGGTGTCATCCAATTGATGAATGACCGTCAAACTCACTGAGTAATAGACGGCAATTCCGAAAAGCAGCAAAATACCCCCTACTATGGATGTATATAGTAAGGTAAGCCGGCTCCGCAGGGACATGAATTTAATTTACGATGGTTCGCGCAAAACGTAGCCCATACCGCGCACGGTATGAAGTAGGCGTTGCTCTCCTGACATTTCAAGTTTCTGGCGCAAATATCGGATGTATACCTCGATGATATTGCTTTCACCACCGAAATCATACCCCCACACCCGATCGAAAATCATATCTCTGGTCAGCACCTGGCGAGGGTGACGCAGAAATAGCTCCAGTAACTCGTATTCTTTTGCAGTCAGCGAGATAATTCGATCGCCGCGGGATGCCTGGCGCGTGCCTGTATCCAGGATCAGGTCAGCGAAACGCAACACCTGGGGTCGGCTTGGTTGAGCACGACGCAATAAAGCGCGAATGCGTGCCAACAGCTCATCCAGATTAAACGGCTTCACCATGTAATCGTCCGCACCTACGTCCAGACCCATCACTCGATCGTTAACCGAGTCTTTGGCAGTCAAGATCAGGATTGGTACTGGACCACCAGCTCTCAAGCGCCGGCAAACTTCCAAGCCGTCGATCCCTGGGAGCATGATATCCAGAACGACCAGATCGGGCGGGTTATCACGAGCCGAAGCCAAACCCGAATGTCCATCGATAGCAGTGTCTACCTGATAACCTTCGTAGGCCAGGCCGCGGCGCAAGAACCGAAGGATGGCCTCATCGTCTTCAATAATTAGAATTCGTGCGCTCATAAGCCCTCCGTGTGTAGAATATACCACAGGGCGACTAAAAACACAAAAGGATAAAGTAAATTTCCCGGGGTAATTGTGCCTCCGGGAAATTTAACCAACATTTATTGGACCTCAACCACAGCACCAGCAGCTTCTAGCTTGCCCTTGGCTTCCGTAGCAGCTTCCTTGCTAACAGCTTCAAGAACTTTTGAACCCGCTGTCTCAGCGACGTCCTTAGCTTCTTTCAAACCCAGGTTGGTTAATTGGCGAATGACTTTGATGACCTCGATCTTCTTGGCACCAGGATCTTTGATGACCACGTCGAATTCAGTCTTTTCTTCGACCGCCTCGGCCGAGGCAGCGGCAGCGGCAGGCATGGCAGCCATTGCGACCGGGGCAGCAGCAGAAACGCCCCATTTCTCTTCTAATTTCTTTACGAGCTCCGCAGCTTCGAGTACGGTAAGGGTGCTCAGATCCTCAACTATTTTATTAAGATCAGACATTTTATAAATCTCCTTCTTGTTCAAAATTATTTGATCTAATAGATCATGATATTGGTTTTTTTAAATTATTACTTTTAACCAGCGATACAACAAATTCGTATGCAATGATTAGTAATGCTATGCTGGGGCTGCTTCAGGTTCCGCATGGGCTTTAATGACCGCAGCAATCATTCGACCAGGCTCAGCCAAAGTACGTACTAGTTTACTAGCTGGCGCAAGCAGTACACCTAGCAATTGGGCGCGTACCACAGGTAATGGCGGTAATTCAGCCAGTGCTTTTACGCCCTCAGGGGTCAGGGCTTGCTTTTCGAGGAAGCCACCTTTGATCTTTAAAAACTCTGAGCTTTTGGCAAAATCAGTTACGGTTTTTACCGTTGCAGGGGCATCCACAAATGCAAATACGATTGCGGTACTGCCTTCAAACTGCCCCTTTTGGACGGGTAACCCCGCTTGCTCAAATGCCAGTTTGGCCAGAGTATTTTTAATGATATGGAATTCGCCGCCATTCTCTCGCACTTTCGCACGCAATCCATCAATATCCTTCATGGTTAATCCCACGTACTGGGTCAAGACCAGGGCTTTGCTGCGCTTCACCCACTCACTATACTGGGTGATCAAATCATTCTTGCGTTCCTTTGTAATAGCCAAGGTTATTTCACCTCCTTTCCAAATAAAAAGTCTTTGCCTCGCATCAAGTGCCTGGCAAAGACTCTCCGTCATCAAAATTCATTTATTTGGGAGACATCTCCACCTCGGCAGGGAATTAAGCGATCTTTTCGCACCTGCTGTCTTGGGCGAAGCTTATATTCTAGGTTTCTAATATATCACATTTATACTATTCCTGACCAGTCATACTTTGAGCTTGCATTGGGTCCAGTTTGATCCCAGGACCCATTGTAGAAGTAAGGGTAATATGTTTGATGAAAGTACCCTTTACCGACGCAGGTCGAGCTTTCTTGATTGCTTCCATTAATGCTGCCAGGTTTTCATACAGTTGCTTCTCGCTAAAGGATGCTTTCCCGATTGGAATGTGCAGGTTAGCGGTCTTATCGACCCGAAATTCTACCCTTCCAGCCTTTGATTCCTGGATCACCCGTGGCAAGTCTTCCGCAGGGACAACCGTTCCAGCTTTTGGGTTGGGCATCAGACCACGCGGACCCAAAACACGACCCAGGCGACCTACCTTACCCATCAGGTCGGGGGTCGCAATGGAGACATCAAATTCAGTCCATCCTGCCTGGATCTTGGCAATGGTTTCGTCATCATCCGCCACGAAATCTGCGCCGGCTTCCCGTGCCAATGCAGCTCCCTCGCCTTGTGCGAAAACAAGCACCCTCACCGATTTGCCCAAACCATGCGGCAGCACCACCACATCACGGACCTGCTGGTCCGCATGACGTGGGTCAACACCCAGCCTCATATGGATCTCAACCGTTGAATCAAACTTGACGAAGTGTGTTGCCTTTACCAGAGTGACCGCTTCTTCAGGGGTGTACCAGCGGTTCTCATCGATTTTAGCTAACGCAGCTAAATACTTCTTTCCGTGCTTTGCCATAAATTCTCCTTCGTGGTGCAAACGGGTGGAAACCACCCTCCCACAGGGTTAGTCTTCTGTTACCGTCAATCCCATATTACGCGCCGTACCTTCAATCTGGCGCATCGCACCTTCTATATCAACTGCATTCAAGTCCCTCATCTTCAGCTCTGCTATCTCACGAACTTGCTTGCGCGTGACCGTCCCAACCTTTTCACGGTTGGGAACAGCAGAACCTTTTTCGACCCCTGCTGCTTTTTTTAATAAAATTGCCGCCGGGGGTGTTTTCAGGATAAAAGAGAAAGATCCATCGGTGAAGATGCTGATCTCAGCTGGTATGATCTCGCCCATACGGTTGTTGGTGCGGGCATTATATTCCTTGCAAAAAGCCATCAGGTTAATCCCGTGCCCGGCTAATGCTGGGCCGATCGGGGGTGCAGGGTTGGCTTTTCCAGCCTGAATCTCTAGTTTAACAATTGCTTTAAGTTTCTTTGCCACTTTTTTCTCCTTTCGCCGCGAATCTCTCTGGGAGCAGCGGCGTGTGGTTTTAGCGGGTGATTATTGGGGACACCCTCCCACTTCTTCAGCCAGTTTTTTCTGGCTGTTCCTTACGCTTTCTCAACCTGTAAAAAGTCCAGCTCGACCGGTGTTTCGCGGCCGAAGAAGTTCACCATGACACGTACTTTTGCTCTTTCCATATCGATCTCCGCCACCGTACCACGGAAATCATTGAACGGTCCATCCACGATGCGTACCCGTTCACCTGATTTAAAGGTAACTTTAATGTGCGGTGCTTCAGCTTCCATTCGCTTGATGATTTGCGCCACTTCCTCCGGGCGGAGTGGGGTCGGTTGGGTACCCATTCCAACAAATCCAGTCACACCGGGTGTGTTGCGTACCACGTACCACGATTCTTCCGACATAATCATATTGACCAAGATATAACCCGGAAAAACCCGGCGCTCCACGGTGCGTCGTTTACCTTCTTTTACCTCGATCTCTTCTTCTGTAGGGACGACAACATCGAAGATTCTATCCTTCATCCCCATGGATTCAATTCGCTGCTCAAGGTTATGGCGAACTTTATTCTCGTAGCCTGAATAACAATGGACTACATACCAGGCGCGGCCATCTTCCTGCGACCCCTCATCGGGTGGTCCAGGATATTCCACGGTCACGATCTCGCCTGACTCTTGTAGATTATCTAGATTATCCACTTCATCTGCGTCCTTATCGTGGCTTTCGAAGGGCTCTTGATTTTCTTCTTCCCGGTCAAATTCGCTCATTATGTCCACTTAATAATTTAGATTTGGTAACTAAATTTACCCATACCTGATTAACCGCCCAGGATTAAGCCAAAGATCTTGGCGTAAACCCAGTCCAACCCCCCCAAGATAGCCGCCATAATGAGAATCACAGCAATAACGATCTGAGTCAACCGGATTGCTTCTTGGCGGGTAGGCCAAGATACCTTGCGTAATTCTCCAATGGTTTCCTGGAAAAATCTCCGGATTTTAAACCAGATACGTTGGAAAATGTTCATCTCTTGGCGGACAGATCTACTATCAGGCACGGTAATCCTCCAGTTATGAATAATAAGCCGCCTCTTTTAGACGGCATCATCCGGAAAAGGCTTATCCTTTTCCTGTCAGGCAGGCCAGGCAGGAATCGAACCCACAACCCCCGCTTTTGGAGAGCGGTGCTCTGCCAAATTGAGCTACTGGCCTATGTTGGGGCTGGTTTTCACCTGCCCCTACTTCGTCTCGCGATGCAGC
>JBAPSY010000261.1:0-17998 GCA_049281855.1 Anaerolineales bacterium | reverse complement strand
TATTTCAACACCTATGATGATTGCCAGAAAAATCTGATCATTATCTACTTCGATCAGATACGCTGAGCCACGACCAGGTGACAATAGGTAAATAAGGCTGCCATGAGGGCGATGGCAGCCTTATTTTTCACCCCAAAGATCCTTCATGTAAAGTGCATCTTCTTCCATGATTGGGCTTTCACACAATATCCTTCCATGGCAATGAAATGCAGTTAATGCCTTGAATAAACCTTCCAGGTTTAGGTCAGATTCTTTGAGGGGAAGATGCTCCTTCTCACCTTTTTCTCCATACTGGATGCCGGATAAGTGAATATGTAAATGGGTTAGTGCTCTTTCACCCAATATTTTCCCATACGACTCAAGGATGTGAGAGAATTCATCATAGGTGTTAATTGAGCCGTCACCAGGACGGGCATGTAGGTGCGCAAAGTCAATACAGGGTTCAACACCTGGTAAGGCTTTTGCCATCTCAAGGGCATCTTCAAGGGAGCCAAGCATGGCTGATTTACCCATCGTTTCAGGGCGTAATATCACATTATTTCTTGCTAACCTGAGGTCTTCCAGGCACCCTCGAAGGCGTTGAATGGCAATGGGAAGCACTTCTGAAGGAGGATTCCCAAAATAAGAGCCAGGATGAAAGATGATGTCGGTTGCTCCAGCCAGATTTCCATAAATAGCAGAATCCATCAAGCGCTTGCGCGAATTGATCCACTCCTCCTCCGTCGCATTTAAGTTGATGAAGTAGGGGGCATGGATGCTGATTACAACGTCCTGCTCATCCGCGGTAGAATGGATGGCTGCACAAGTCTCCTCAGTCACCCGCACAGAGCGCACCCAACCAAGCTCAAGGGCATCCAAACCCAGTTCTTTAATACGCAAAATGGCACCCACACTGCCACCGGGCTTTTTGGGTGTGGAAATGGGCGAACCGACTGTTCCGAAGCGGAAGGAATTGGACATAATTACCTCCGATTTTGATTGGTGAACGTGGTCAAGTCTAATCGATGAATAGAATACTAGTGAATAATGTGGAGCACTTAAAATAGGGATTTAATCATAGCCCACAAAGGTGGACCCAGGATTAAAAGACCAATGATGATACTTGAGACGGCCGCAATTAACACGGCTGCTGCGCCGACATCCTTGCCCACCCTGGCAAGATCATGGTGTTGATGGTTGGTGGCTAAATCCACAACCGCTTCCAAGGCGGTGTTGAGAAATTCTGCGATCCAAACCATGGAGATTGACAGGAGGATCAATGCCCAGCTGTAAGCATTGATGCGTAGGATAAATGACATAAGAATCACGGCAACACTGACAACCATATGGATCCAGGCATTACGTTGCGTCCGGATGACAAACCACCATCCTGAAAAGGCATATCCGAATGCCTTGAGGCGAGATTTTACAAAACCTTCCTGCTGGCTCGACATAGTCACAGTTTATTCGTTAGCTTGAGACCAAGCTGGTTCAATATATTATCTTGAGCAGCCTGCATCGACTTTTTATCGGTCATTTCTGTATGGTCATATCCCAGGAGGTGCAAGGTTCCATGGACAACCAACAGCTGCAACTCATCCTCCAATGGATGACCTTCCGCGGAAGCCTGTTCCTGGGCGCGGGGTAGTGATATGACGATATCCCCAAGATAAAAATTTGACGTGTCAGGGTCGACTTCACCGGAAGGAAATGATAGTACATCCGTGGGTGCGTCCACCTGTCGATATTTCAAATTGAGCCTATTTAGGAGTGCATCGTTCCCAATAACGATGCTCAGGTCTGAATTATTGGTACCCTTGGTTGATACAAGGGTTAATTGGGCTGCCTGCAGTAGGATAGATTTATCCAATGGGAGTCTGACAGTACGTTTAACTTGGATGGTAACCATGTGATCTGATTCAAATTTAACCAGTTTTTTCCTGGGTGGGTAATGGCTCATTGTCGGGTGTAACTTGAGGGGAATCTCCGTCCGGAATTCGATAAGGCACCGGTCTGGTTTTAAGTTCGCTCTCCGTTTTGGGATATTGGATGCGGGGATGATAGACACCTCGTAATGTAGACGTGAAGGAGTCGATGATTTCTTCCAGATTTTGAAGGGTCAGCTGGGTATTATCGAGCTCACCGAGCTCGAGCTTGTCTTTAATAACACTTTTTATCATCTTGTGTAACTCGTCCTCGTCCTTAGGTCTTTCTGCACGCATGCGGGCTTCACTAGTGTCAGCCAGCATCAGCAGAGCAATCTCACGGGAGGAGGGGCGGGGCCCTGGATAACGGAATTTGTCCATATCAACAGCATCCTTGTTCATCCCAGCGAGTTCAAGTGCCCGGCTGTATTGGTAGCGGGTGATCGTGGTTCCATGATGCTGTGCAATGAAGTCATATAACTGTTTCGGCAAGTGATATTTACGCGCCAACTCAAGGCCATCAGAAACATGCCGGATAATGGTGGCAGCACTGATTTCCGGATCTAAATCATTATGTGGATTCACATTGCCCGGTGGTTGATTTTCGATGAAGAAATAGGGATTGGGTATTTTACCGATATCATGATACAAAGCACCCACGCGTGCCAGCATTGCATCTGCTCCGATGGTTTCAGCAGCTTGCTCAACCAAATTTGCCAGCTGCAAGCTATGCTGATATGTACCGGGAGCGTTTCTTAATAGTAGTTGCTGCAGAGGGTGGTCTGGCCGGGAAAGTTCGATCAGCTGTAAATGCGTGGTCTTCCCTAAAAATTGGGCCAAATAGTAGTGGAAAATTAATCCGATGCTGGCGGAGGCAATACCATTGATGATTGCAGCCAGAGCCAGTGTCGTTACACCGATCCAATCAGCAGTTGGTTGGATAATGCGAAAAGCAATGGCGACGGTAGCACCTGATACAGCAATTGCTGCACCAGCCCAAAAGAACGACGTCAGCCTTTGAGCTTGCCGCAACACAAATACTCCAAATAGGCTGGCAATCAAATAATAAAGGGTGAGGACTTGAGAATCCGGCAGACCATATGAAATCAGAAATGCCATAGGAATCACGGAGATTATTGCCAGCTCAGCAGAGAATAATGCCGATATGGTCAGTGCAAAACCCATTACCGGATATGCATATGGGATGACGGCATGCCCAGGGATGGAAATGCGGGCGATAAATAGGAAAAGCAGGAAAAGCGTGACCAACAAAGCCAGCTTTCTCATTCCAGGATTACCAGAGATAAGGATTGGATTACGGCGGAAATAAATAATAAATATGGCCGCGGTTAGAAAAGTCAATCCCAATGAACTGACGATGTCTTGCCAACGATTCTTTGGTAGGGCAAGTCCGAACTGTTGGAGAGCTTCGTAGTCGGTTACAGTGATGACTTTTCCCCCCTGGATAATTGTTTCATTGGTCATGAACGAGCGAGTGACCGGTGTGACGTTATCCCGGGCTTGTTGCCTGGCAGCTTCTGTCAATTGTTCATCGTAAAGGCTGTTAGGAACGACGAATGCCTGAACGAGAGAAGTAATGATTGCTGATTGGTCTATCGGAAATGACAGGCTTACCAATGTGGGAATTTTTTGATCCACAGAGATGAGCTGGTCTTCACGGATCGGTTCACGCATTACCTGGTCCAAGACGGAGGTAGCGTCTTCCGAAACAGCAGACCACCGTGAGGCACTCAGCGAGAGGATCGCCAGAATTGCATCCCGGCTGAGCTGGATATTTTCCAATCCTGCCAGGTCACTTATTTTTAGTTCCTGGGCAGCAAAACCATCTGCGCGCACACTATTGATATATACCAGAGTGTTTCGCAGACGTTCCAATTGCTGCCGTGCAATGTTTGTATCTGCAGGTGAATAAATGATTGGAACTGCAGCTGCGGCAGCATCTTGCTGCCTGGAAGTGAGGATTTGACTATGGTAAGTGATGGCGACAGGGGCATGGATGTCATAGGGGGCAACGTCACCGACGCTCAAGGGAGGTTCGGATAAATCTTGAAGGATGGGGAGTAATAGAGCCAGTAGGATAAACCCGCAGAAAAGCAGGAATATCAATCCCAGGAATAAATCGCGCCGGGTTAATTTAAATGCTGGCACTTTTTAATGTAACAACTTTCGAACCGCTTGACTGGCTTGATCGCCGGTTGCACGAGCATGTAATTGAGGCAGGAGGATTTTCATGACCTGCGCCATCTCACGCATTGAAGTAGCCCCGATTTCCAATATGGCAGCCTTCGCCATAGTTTCTAATTCTTCCTGGGATAATGCTGCAGGAAGGTAGCCTTGTAGAATCTTGATTTCTTGCTCAGTCTGGGTGATCAACTCAGGTCGATTAGCCCGTTCTGCATCTGCGATGGTATCCCGCCGGGATTTTATCTCTTTTTGGATGACTGCCAAATATGCAGCCTCGTCCATGTGGGCGTCCTTTTCAACTTCCGCCAGTTTCATGGCAGATAATGCCATACGTATCGTGCTTTTTCGAGTTTCTTCTCCACGGCGCATCGCATCTTTTAGATCGGATTGGAGGGTAGATTTAAGGTCCATTGATAAATGCTACTTTCAAGATGATGGACAAATGGTTTTTTGTGGATAAATACTATTGTATCTTAATTATCGAGACCTGGATTTATGTGGGAGTGATTTCTCCCACCAATCCACCCTGCTCCACCCCGGTAATATGTACGTTCATAATCTGATTTCGGCATGGTAAAGAGAAGGTTGTACGCACGCGCAGATAGTTGTCGGATAAACCGCTTAGCTCCCACTGATGGTCAATTGTGGGTGAGGCTTTTTCCCACAACACTTGTAAATCCTGCTCCAGGTGCTGCAATCGTAATATGATTGCACTTTGTTGAAAAATCTTACGCATCTCGGCATTCCTATGTTTGCCCACAGAAGGCATAATTTGATTTGGTAGCTTTACTGCAGCAGTGCCAGGTCTTGGGGAGAAGGTAAAGACATGACCATTGATAAAACTCATCTGTTTAACAAATGCTACGCTTTCAGAGAATTCATCTTCCGTTTCACCTGGAAACCCGGTGATGATATCGGTGGTGATAGACACACCTGGGATTGCGTTGCGGGCCTGACGAATCAATTCTGCATAAGTCTCAGGGGTAACCTTGCGCCCCATGCGCCGGAGTGTAGCTCGACTGCCAGATTGCAGGGGCAGATGTAAGTGGCGACATAGACGTGAATTTTGCCATAGCTCAAAGAAACCGGGGGAGATATCCCAAGGTTCAAGCGAGGAGAGGTGTAGCCGGGGTGTATTGGTATCATCGAGGATTGCTCTAACCAGGTTCTCCAAGCGTGATGGTTGATCGAAGTCATATCCCCACGAACCCAGGTGGACCCCGGTGAGAACGATCTCCTGGGAGCCACCATCCAGAGCTGAATGGATATCCGTCAGAATCTCATTGATTGGACGGCTCCTGCCCTCACCCCGGGCAAGCGTGGTTATACAATAGGTGCAATGATTGTCACATCCATCCTGAACCTTGATAAAGGCGCGCGTGCGCAGACGGGCGCCTGGGATGGGCTCACGCTGGATGGAAGTGTGATCAAACATTGTGGCGGGAATATTCAAAACCATCGGTACCAGGTCATCTTTTTTCAGGTTGTCAATCACCTGGCTAACTCCGGGGAGGGCAGCAGTTTCTCGGGGATTGAGGGTTGCAAAGCAACCGGTGACAATGATTTGATTGGTGCCAGTCCTGGCAGCCTGGCGGATCTTTTGGCGCGAGTCGGAAGCAGCAGCTGCAGTGACCGTGCAGGTATTGATCACGATGAGGTCGGCTAATTCCGCAGCTGAGGTTAACGAATGACCTGCGAGACGGAATTGACGGGCATAACCTTCAATCTCGCTTTGGTTCAAACGGCAGCCAACCATATCCAAAAAGATCTTCATGACAGCTTTAGTAAATTCATTAACTTGTAAGAAAGCTCACCAACCAAACACACCTGGCACAAAGGCAGGATGCCTACGTGATCGCATGTATAGGAGGTGAGCAGTTTGTCAGGATTCTTCCAAGATTTAATCAGCTCATGGTTTATAGACAAAGAAATTATCAAACAAAATATCAGCGCCAGCTGTATTGAATGTGCCGGCTATCAGTCCGACATTGCCGGTTGTATAATCAGCGTCCGTTTGTTGGGCAATCTGAGTGCCATTGACATAAAGGGTGAGAGTGGAACCGACACAATCGAAGCGAATATGATTGGTGGCTGCTCCCTGGGTTACGCTGTCACTTTCGAGCATGCTTTCGCTACCAAGGGGTTTTCCACTATCGCTGGTCATCTTCATAATCGAATAATACCCATCACTACTAACAATCCCATAATAAAAACTATTTATGTCGGTATAGCGACAAATAATGCCAAAGTCATTGTCATCCGGGCCACCGTTCTTGGTGGCATCCACCTCTATATGAGTGTCTGTGAAGCTCTCTTTGCTTGGGTTAGCCCAGGCGTCACTATTGGTGTCATTCACAACGATATGATAGGCATTGTTGTAATAATCTGTGGTTCGGGAGGTATCCGTAACCTGGTCCCATTTTTTATCGGTGTTGGAAAAATCATCAGAGAACAAGACATTGCTCGTTGGAGTTTGAGTGCCCGTGCTAAAACAAGCCAGGCTGGATAACGCCAAAATTAGGATTATGGAAAAAAGACGTAAGGACTTCATTAAGATACTCCTTGAGTTTTGGTTTGGGATGGATTGTACCATTATCTGGTCTTCAAGGGCGATTTTAGACTTGAACGGGCGAGTAGAACAGCCTAGTTTGAATCTTTATGGAAAGTAATATGCCAACATTCTTGCAGCTTGAGCAGCTGCCCATGATTCTGGATCAACCGTCTTTGCCAAACCCAGCCATTGGTGAGCAAGGTCAGATTCTCCGAGGTAGAGGTAGGCTGTACCCAAATGCAAGTACGCCGGTGTGAACCCAGGGTCAGCTTTTATGGCACTCAGCGAGTAACGTTCAGCGGAGTGATAATCCTGCAGCATCAACATAACTTGAGCCATTACATCAAGTGAGCTGGCATCGAGCGGATTGAGGATGATCGCCTGACGGGCTGCTGGAAGAGCCAACTCACGGATTTGGATTTGGTTTTGCATGGCAAATTCTGCCAGAAGCCGATAAAAGAGTGGGTCTTGCGGAGTGAGCTGGATGGCGGATTCGTATGCGGATTGCGCAGCTGGAAGGTCGCCAGCTTTGGACAAGATATTGCCAAGCTCGGAATATAAATAGGGATCATTAGGGCTCGAGGCAATGGCATGTTCCAGATATTGTTGTGCTTGAGGATAATCCTCCTGTCGTTCCCAATGAAACCCCATCAGCATATTGGCGAGAATGGAATTACCATCCAATTGGACCGCAAGCTCAAGTTCGGGCAACCCTGCATCGGAGACTGAACCAGTTTCTTGAAGGATGATTTGTTGTCGGGCTTCGCCGAGAAATGCCCATGCATCTGAGTATCCAGGTTTGAGGGAAACAGCACGCTGAAATGCGACTGAGGCCATTTCCCAATCGCCCCAATTAGCCAGCTGGCGCCCGATGATTAAAAAAGTGTAGGCTGGTTCTTCAAAGAGGTTGGAAGTGCGGATTTTGTCATGTAAAGCTTGCGCCAGTGAAGCTTTGGCAGGATCAATTTCAGCTGCTTGGATTAGGAATGGTAAGGCTTTGACAGGGTCTGTCACCGCGTAGAGGAGACCAATTTGATAGTACAGGTTGATATCGGATGGGTTGAGGTACAGTAGTTTTTGCAGATAATTGACAGCAGACGCATAATCCTTTTGCTGAAGGTAAAGGTCGGCCAACCGCTGGTAGGCCTGGCTTGAATCTCCCAGCTGAATGACATGTTTCCAGATTGCTTCGGCCATTGGTGAGTTACCGCTCTGATTATAGGCATCTCCCAGCATGATCAGGTCGTCGGTGATCAGGTGAGAGACCGTCCCTGGGCGTTCAAAATACTGGATGGCTGCCTTGGGATTGCCCGCTTGAAAGGCGTAACGCGCTGCCTCCAAATTTAAATCAACCCTCCACGGGTAATAATTGGCTACGTCGACCAGGTTCTGTGCAGCATTGAGCAAGTCTCCGGTGAGAGCAGATTGGTAAGCCTTAACCAGAAGCGCACCAGCCACATGAGGGGTGGGTGCAAGCCCTATCAGGGCAATAAAAATACTCACCAGCAGGATACGAAGATAAAAGCGTAAAGGGGATTCGGTCTTCACCTCGGTTTTCACCAGAGTTGATTATATTGCAAAAAAATGATGAAATGAACACCTTTCTAACAAGATAGGGTGTATTTGATGATCGAACAAGGGATTGTCTCTGGTTGTCTGCCGAATATTCGCATTCAACCAAGCATGATTTATAATGTAGTCATCATACTTATTTCGGAGGTAATTTATGGATTTTGCGCTGACTGGTGAACACCGGATGGTTCAACAGATGGTTCGGGATTTCGCTCAAAAAGAAGTGGCTCCTGTGATCAAGGACTATGACCGGGCTCAAGAAATGGCTCCGTTCATTCTGCCCCGCATGGGGCAATTAGGGATCCTGGGCATCTGTCTGCCAGTCCGATATGGCGGGCAAGGGATGGATTATATTTCACTTGGATTGGCGTGCGAAGAGCTGGAAACGGTGGATAGCACTTTACGAGTGGTCTTATCAGTGCATATCGGTCTCAACAGCATGGGGCTGTTACAGTGGGGCAGTGAAGAACAGAAACAACGGTTCTTGATCCCTCAAGCCAAAGGAGAGAAAATTGCCTGCTTTGGATTAACCGAACCTGGGGCAGGCTCAGATGTAGCCGCACTCGTGAGCACAGCTCGCCGGGATGGGGATGAATACATCTTGAATGGGGAAAAGATGTGGATCTCACTGGCGACCAAGGCGGATACCTGTTTATGGGTGGGCAGAACGAATACAAAATCGGGTGACTCGCATGAAGGCTTATCGGCGTTCCTGGTTGAATTGGAACGCCCTGGGGTGACTACGGGTGATCTGCACGGGAAATTAGGTATGCGGGCAGGATCGACCGGGTGGATAAACTTCCAGGATGTGCGTATCCCGGCAGACCACCGGTTAGGTGAGGAAGGCGAGGGATTTAAGATTGCCATGTCTTGCCTGGATAATGGACGCTATACCGTAGCTTCGGGTGCAACGGGACTGATCCGTGCATGCCTGGAGGCAAGTATTAAATATTCCAAGGAGCGAAAAGCCTTTGGAAAGGAGATCGCCAAATACCAACTCGTCCAGCAGAAAATCGCACGCATGGTGCAGTCCTATGAGATGGCACGCTTGTTATACTTACGAGCGGGCTGGATGAAAAATCAGGGTATGCGCAACACGCGTGAAACTTCGCTGGCGAAATGGTTTGCAACTGACGAATCATTCAATGCCGCCTCAGAAGCGATTCAAATCCATGGAGCATATGGATACAGTGACGAATATGACGTCGAGCGTTTTTTACGGAATTCACGCGGAGCAATCATTTATGAAGGCACCAGTGAGATCCACCAGCTGATGCAGGCAGGATATGCATTAGGTCTGCGCGAAGATACTCCCTTGCGATGTGAGCTGCCGGCATATAACCCAGATGATTGGCAATAAAATGATCCCGGAAGTGAATGCTTCCGGGATTTTTAATCATACAGCGGTATAATAAATATAATCACCCAGATCGATAAGACTGGGATGGAAGAACTTAGGTAATATATTAATAACCAATCTATCAGGTTTGGCCCCTACCAGAATAATGAAAGGAGGGTACCATGTCAGTTATTCAATCTACGTCCCCTATCTCTACAGAAGAACGAAAGAAAGTGAGTATTCGCCTCATCCAGGCGATGAAAACGCGCCATGAGCCGATCAGCATGCTAACGGCGTATGACTATCCGACAGCCCTGATCATGGACCAAGCGGGTCTGGATATCATCTTGGTCGGTGATTCTCTTGGGATGGTGGTGCTGGGTTATGAGAGCACCTTACCAGTGACCATGGATGAGATGATCCATCATTGTAAAGCGGTTTCCCGGGGTGCGAAATATGCCTTGCTGGTGGGTGACATGCCTTTTTTGTCTTATCAGGTTTCAACAGAAGAGGCGGTTCGAAACGCAGGAAGATTTCTCCAGGAAGCTGGAATGAATGCCGTCAAGCTGGAAGGCGGAGGCGAACGGGCGGAGACCATTCGTGCAATTGTGAACGTGGGTATCCCAGTGATGGGGCACCTGGGATTAACTCCACAGAGCATTCACAAGTTGGGCGGTTTTCGACCGCAGGGGCGCGATGCAGAAGGAGCTTATAAACTTCTGGAAGACGCCCAAATCTTGCAAGAGGCAGGTTGTTTCAGCCTGGTGCTCGAGTCCATCCCCGGACGACTTGCCGAATTCGTTTCACAACGTTTGGAAATCCCAACGATTGGGATTGGTGCTGGCGTTGGTTGTGATGGTCAGGTCTTGGTGACTCATGATTTGCTCGGTTTGTTCGAACGCTTTACACCAAAGTTTGTAAAACGATATGCGAATTTATCCGGAGAGATGAAGAGAGCATTTAGCGAATTTAAAGCTGAAGTGAGGGCAGGTGCATTTCCAGGTCATGAGCATACGGTTGAAATAAGCGATGATGAATGGCAGTGTCTGGAAGAAAGAATTACACAAGCAAGTCGTTTTATTATCCATGACCAGTCTGTGAGGTAGGTGGATGGGCATGTTGGTGGTTGGGACTGGTGCCTTGGCGTGTTTGTTCGCTGCCCGGTTGGTGGGTTCTGGGACTGAAGTAACCATGCTGGGAAGTTGGCCAGAAGGATTAGCTGCACTGCGTCAGGGTGGTGTACGCCTGCTTGAAATGGATGGCAGCACCCACCAATATCCGGTAGAAGTCGTGCATGAAACGGATACTCAGGGCAGTTTTAAGCAAGCCCTGGTGTTGGTTAAATCCTGGCAGACAGAGCGGGTTGCCAAGCAGCTTGAAAAATGCCTTACCGCTGCTGGGATTGCTTTGACCTTACAGAACGGGCTGGGCAACATTGAAACCCTGAAGAGAGCTCTTGGGCAGGAGAGGGTGGCATTGGGCGTCACCACGGTTGGCGCCAGGATACTTGAGCCGGGATACGTTCAGCATACGGGGGAAGGTAAAGTGATGATAGGGTTCCACCCCAAATTGGGTGAAATGAGAGAGCTATTGAAGAAAACCGGGTTTCAGGTTGAGGTGATACCAGACCCCGAATCACTGCTATGGGGAAAGCTGGTGATCAATGCAGCCATCAATCCGCTGACGGCATTGTTGCGAGTGGCGAATGGAGAGCTCTTGGAACGACCAGCCGCCCGGGAGGTTATGGCCGATGCAGCGCATGAAGCTGCACTGGTGGCGACAAGGCAAGGGATTACACTACCTTATGCCGACCCGGTGGAAGCGGTCGAGAACGTAGCCAGTAACACTGCCAAAAATACCTCATCCATGCTGCAGGATGTGCTGAGAGGCACACCGACAGAAATCGATGCAATCAATGGGGCGATCCTCCAAGCAGGCGAAAGGTTGGGAGTGCCAACGCCGGTTAACCGAATGCTGTGGCGGTTGGTGAGCGGTCTTGATCAGCACTCAGGGAGGATTTAAGATGAATGTTATCGAAACTTTGGAAGATTTGCGCTTTGCTCGCGGGGGATTAACGCAACCGGTTGGATTTGTACCCACGATGGGTTATTTACATGAAGGACATCTATCTCTGGTGCGACAAGCGCGTCATGATTGTGCCAGTGTAGTCGTCAGCATCTACGTAAACCCAACCCAATTTGGACCAAATGAAGATTTGAATAAATACCCGCGTGATTTACCGCGTGACCTGGAACTGCTTCGATCAGAGGGCGTCAATCTGGTTTGGACACCGAGCAACAATATCATGTATCCGACTGGGTACCAAACCTGGGTAATGGTGGAGGAAGTCACCAAGCCATTGGAAGGGGCGATTCGAGCGGGACATTTTCGAGGGGTGGCGACGGTGGTGACCAAGCTATTCAACGCGGTCCAACCCACCAAAGCATATTTCGGTCAGAAGGACGCTCAACAGGCGGTTGTCATCCACCAAATGACACGTGACCTGAACTTCCCAATTGAAATCGTCGTTTGTCCAACGTTGCGAGAGCCAGATGGATTGGCAATGTCTAGCCGAAATGTATATCTGAAACCGGATGAACGACAAGCCGCGGTTGTGCTAGCTCGGGGGCTGTTTAAAACCAAAGCAGCCTTCGATGCTGGTGAGCGGGATGCAGCATACCTGCGTGGAATTGTGCTGGATACCCTGGCGAGTGAACCGATGGTGATGGTTCAATATGTGTCCTGTGTCCATCCAGACACACTGAAAGAGCTGGATGGGAATGTGGAGCGGGCATTGTTATCACTGGCAGTGACGATTGGAAAAACACGCTTAATCGATAACATCGTCCTTGGATAATATCGTGAAAAGCTTAAGGCTGAAAAGAAATGCTTACCAGGAAAAGAGGCTACCATGTTGCTAACCATCGACATTGGGAATACTAATATCACACTGGGACTTTATCAAGGAAAAGAACTCGGCTCACGCTGGCGATTAGCAACTGCTTATGACCATATGCCGGATGAGTATGGGCTGCAATTGCTGGGATTATTGGAGCATGCGGGCCATACACCTGATGATGTTAACGGGATCTGCATGGCATCGGTCGTGCCACCCATTACCAGCAAGATCATTGAAGCCTGTCACCGCTACCTCAACATAGAACCGTTGGTTGTTGACGCGGGAGTAAAGACGGGTGTGCACGTGCGGTATGAGGATCCACGCGCTGTGGGAGCAGACCGAATTGTGGATGCTGTCGCGGTCGTGCATCTGTATGGCGTCCCAGCTTGTGTGGTTGACTTTGGTACTGCCACAACCTTCGATGCCATCTCTAAAAATGGAGATTACCTTGGGGGAGCAATTGCACCAGGAATCAGCATAGCTGCAGAGGCTCTCTTTCAGCGCACCGCCAAGCTACCTCGAGTCGACCTCCAAAAACCTCCCTCGGTGATCGGTCGAAACACAGTTCACTCGATGCAATCAGGATTATTGTATGGGTACGTCGGATTGGTGGAGGGAATGGTGGCACGATTTCGGCTTGAATTGGGGGCAGAGATGAAAGTTATTGCCACGGGAGGCCTGGCAGACATCGTTGCACATGAGACCGAGGTCATCCAAATCGTCGCACCATGGCTCACCCTGGATGGACTCCAGATGATTTGGGAAATGAACACACCTGTGCAATAACACCATGTTCAGCAAGGATTCAGATTATTTCCAAGAGTTACAGACTCAGACAGGGTGGGGTCGAACCTTATATGGTTTTGCGACCTGGTGTTCCCCAAAACCAGGATGGATGACATTAGATGTGGGGTGTGGACCAGGATACTTACCTGCGATATTAAATAAATTGGGTTGTAGAGCAGTGGGGGTTGATCTGGATATGGAGATGTTCCATCCATCGCCGTTACATTCCATAGTGGCAGTAGCAAATGTGTACGATTTACCCTTTAAATCGCACACCTTTGATTTAATCACAGCATCTAACCTGATATTCTTGTTACCCGACCCAATTCAAGCGCTCAATAAGATGAAACAGCTACTCTGCCCGGGAGGGAAGGTAGCCATGCTCAATCCTTCTGAATATTTAGATGAACAAGCCGCACTTATGTTTGCCAATGAAAAGGGTCTGGATGGGGTGGCACGAGAGACTTTATTAAATTGGGCGAGGCGGGCTGCAGAGCACCACCGCTGGACCGAAGAAGAAACTTTCGCCTTGTATTGCGATGCGGGAATGAATTATATGGGAAGTATTATAAAAGTGGGTCCGGGTTTTGGACGATTCTCGTGGGGGATTGCCTAATCACGTAAATATGGCTTGGGGAGTATAATCCAAGCAAATGGTTCTATGAAAACAGAAATACTAAAAGCAGATCATCCCAGTGCATTAGATCATGCAGTAGATGTGCTATGTCATGGTGGTTTGGTTGCCTTTCCTACCGATACGGTATATGGATTAGCAGCCTTACCATTCAAGGGTGAATACGTCGAGGGATTATTCTCCGCAAAAGGGCGTAATAATTCACGGGCGATTGCGATCTTGATCGGGGATTATGCAGATTTAAAGCGAGTGGTCGATCAGTTTGATGAGAAATCCACTAAACTGGCACAATGTTTTTGGCCAGGACCGCTGACACTGGTGGTTCAAAAACTCACCGGGTTACCTGAGACGCTTTCGCAAGATGGGACGATTGGGGTGCGCATGCCTGATCACCCGATCGCCCTGGCATTATTACGCTCTATCGGTCCACTGGCAGTCACTTCCGCTAATATTTCGGGACAGGACAATGCCAATACTGCCGAAGAAGTGTACCAACAATTGAATGGAAGGGTGCATTTGATCCTGGATGGTGGGCGTTCATCGGGGGGTGTGCCTTCCACCGTGGTGAATTGTACATTGTCATCATTCACGATCTTACGAGAAGGACCGATCAGTCTAAAAGCGATAGAAGCTGCTCTGGCGTGAGCCCGAATTTATTCTCACGAACTTTTTAATCCTTTTTCATACTATTTTTACCTGAATATATATAATGATAGTTGCATTCTCCTCACTCAAACTCGCCCAATGAGATTGGAGCCATCTCAGAGGGCGATTTGAGTTTAAAAGGCTATTTGCTTTTGTCCCGCCGAGTTAATAAAAATTGCAAGTTTTCAGGACGGAATTGGGGCGGGAACCTCAGAAAGAGGCCAATTGGGGAGGACATCCATATCAAGCTGGTCGCGCTGACCTTGAATAAAACGGAAATAAGCAGCACCTGCGATCATGGCAGCATTATCCGTACAGAGCCAAATTGGGGGAATATGCAACGGGCAGGTAGCTCGAATCTGGATGGAATGGCGTAAAGCGCGGTTTGCTGAGACCCCACCAGCAACGAGCAGGTTTTTCGCAGCATATTCTTTTACGGCATTGACTGTCTTGGTGACCAGCACGTCCACGACTGCAGCCTGGAAGCTGGCAGCCAGGTCGGCTATGGGGAGGGATTTTTGTTGGGCGTTCATCTGGCGGACTTCCCGCATCACTGCCGTTTTTAGACCACTGAAGGAAAAATCCCAACTATCCTCCAACCAGGCACGCGGGAAGTTAAAAGCCAAGGGGTTCCCGTCAACCGAGGCGTTCTGGATGGATGGACCACCTGGATATTCCAAGCCTAGCAAGCGAGCGACTTTATCAAAGGCTTCTCCTGCAGCATCATCGAGGGTAGCTCCCAAATGCTGATACTGAAGATGACCCTTCATCATGACGAGCTCAGTATGACCGCCAGATACGATCAGGGCAATCAGCGGAAACTTGGGCTCGTGTGGTGGGGTAGTATCAGGTTTAAACAACCAGGCGGAATAGAGATGCCCTTCGAGATGACTGATACCAATGAGAGGCAACTTACTCCCTAAAACCAACCCTTTGGCCGCATTCATCCCGACTACCAAAGAACCTGGCAGACCAGGGCCGCGCGTGACAGCAATGGCATCCAGATCGTTCAATGTCAGGTGAGCCTGGTGGAGCGCTTGATCAATCACAGGGTAGATGGTTTTGATGTGCTGCCTGGAAGCTACTTCGGGAAATATTCCACCGAATTGGGCATGCAATTCAATTTGAGAGGCAACCACGCTTGAAAGGATCAGGCGACCATCTTCCACAACGGAGGCGGCTGTTTCGTCGCACGAAGTCTCGATACCGAGGATCCGGATGGGGGGTTTGTCCACTTGACCAGCATTTTTCGAGGAGGTTTTAGGCATTTTAAATCACCTTGCTTAACATTTAGAATTCCAAGAACTAATCATCCAGCTTTTACGGGCAAGACCAATTCCATCGGATAGTCCACCAAGACTTCCATCTTCCCATCAGGTCGCACATAAAGGCTATTTTCGAGGCGCACCCCCATTCCCTTATCCGGATAATATAATCCAGGCTCGATAGTGAAAACAGCCCCAGGCACCAGACAATCCTTGTCATCGCTATTGATTCCACTCCACGGGCGCTCATGGATGTTCAACCCAATTCCGTGACCCAGGCTATGCACATACCCCTGCTGAGTTTGGGGATTCTCCTGGATAGTTGGATGACCTTGCGCTGAGAACAATTCACATACCATCTCCTGATAATGATTGAATGGTTTTCCAACCTCAAGCTGAGGGGTGATTTTGTTATAGGCTGATAATACATTCTCGTAGAGCTCCATGACATCATCGGGTGCATAACCAAGACACCAGGTGCGGGTGAAGTCGTAGAAGTAACCCCCACCAGCCTCACAAGGGTAGATATCAAATACAATAGTCTGCCCCAGCGCGAGAGGATCATCAGGATTGCCGGAAGAGTGAGGCACACCAGCATCACGTCCGATGGCAAATATGGTGCCTTCCGGATTCTCAGCACCATGCTCGGATAACCATAGGTTAATGCGTGCTTTAACATCTCCGATGGTCAATGGATCTCCATTGGTCTTGACCAATGAGCCTTGCTTCACATGGTGTGAGGTAAGAAAATCCGCGACTAAACCAACGACCTTAATGGTGATATTACCCATCCTCCGGATGCGTTCGATATCAACATCATCCTTGGTCATCCGAGCAAGCATCATCGCTGAATTGTTAATCTCACCGACCAGGCTTAGTCCTGGCAGCTCCTGCTGTAATGCAGAGAAAATCGCATAATTTATCCCAACTTCAGATCGACCGTATAAAGCAACATTGCCTGAAGAAACCCCAAGCTCACCAAGCATAATCTGATAGCGTTTGACCATGGCTTTCAAGTAATCCCCATTGGTTTGCTCGAGGAGCTCTGTGAAGTTATATTCGGCCAGGTTTTTGGTTTTGAGACCTGATTTCGCAGCCTCATCCCTTTCCATGGGGTAATAAAATAACACCGCCTTTTCGCCTCGTTTTTTTATTAAATCCGCATTGGTCAGGTGACAACCTCCGGTCATGTAGACCATGGCTGGATTATGTTGTCCTGGCCCAGTAATCAGAATGGCATCCAGATCTTTTTCCTGCATCAATGCATCCAAGTCGGCTTTCATAGGGTGGAATATCCTCTTTAACGATTTTTTGTCGATAAACGAATGGCAGCCAATAAATCATTATCCTGGTCTGGCAAAATTGTGCGGGGGTCAAAAATAACTTTATCCGCTTCAAGGCGGGCAACCACGGGTGGCTGGCATTGGCGCAACCGCTCTAATATGCGGTTGGGTGAGCGTACTGACAAGGCGAGAACGAAAGTGGGTAAAGTTTCATCTGGCAGAGAGCCACCACCAACCGTAGATTGGCTGGGTATCACCTCACCCATTCCCAAGGCTTGCATCCAGGTTTCTGCGCGCTTTTGGAGGGTGTCGACTGTTGCAGCGATCATTCGCCAGATGGGTATCTCTCGAATGGCTTCATCCTTCAGGTAGTGGAGCAAAGTGGTAGAAAGCGCGGCCAGGCAGAGTTTATCGGCACGAATCGCGCGAGCAAGGGGGTGTTTTTTAAGTTTGGCGATCAGGTCTGCCTTGCCGATGATGATCCCTGCCTGTGGGCCTCCCATGAGCTTATCCCCAGAGAAGCAGACCAAGTCGGCTCCGGCATCCAAAGATTCATCCACCATGGGCTCATGCCCCAAGCCGAACTGGGCAGTATCCAGCAATGCACCTGAACCCAGATCGTCTACAAGAGGAATTCCAGCCTGGTGGGATATTTCTGCGAGCTCTGACAGGGTTGGCTCACTGGTGAAGCCAGTTAAGCGAAAATTGGAGCGGTGTGCATGCAGGATCAAGGCTGGTGATGCCTCTTCAATGGCGGCAAGGTAATCCGCCAGATGAACGCGATTGGTGGTACCGACTTCGCATAGGTGAGCGCCTGATTGCTGCATGACGTCTGGGATACGGAAACCCCCACCAATCTCAACGAGCTGTGTCCGTGAAATAACTACATTGCGTCGCCGTGCACACGCTGATAGG
>JBAPSY010000260.1:0-10367 GCA_049281855.1 Anaerolineales bacterium | reverse complement strand
CTGTTAGAAGGGCGGTTAGAAAGAGTGAGTCAACTTCCCATTTAAAAAAGTGTGCCACGATGGCTTCTACACCCACAACAACAGCTACATCATGCAACATGGCAATAATCGCAGCGATGCCATAACGGAAAGCGTGTGATACGCCTCTAAATGCATATGTGATATAGAGCAAGATCCCAAGGGCTGCCAATCCTACCGCGCCGGCGGCGCGCTTGGCGACTTCCTGACCAACGGAAGGTCCGACAGATTCAAAACGTTGTACAGTGATGGTCGTGCTGAAGCGTGATTCCATCGCTGAAACCAGCTGGTTGCGTTGGTCATCGGTCATCTCCAAGGAACGAATAATCAAACCATCCGTACCTGAAGTTTGCACGATTGAATCGCTGAAGCCATTCTCCGCATATAGTGTAGTGACTTGCGCGGGTTGCGGAACCGATCCTGTATCAAATCGGATGTCCAACAAACTTCCACCTTTAAAATCAATCGCCAAAGGCAGACCCCATACCAATAATCCGATCATCCCTGGAATGATGACCAATAGTGAAATCCCAAAGTATAAATAGCGCTGCTTTACGATATCAATCATCAGGGGCTCCTAAACACCAAACCAGCGTGCGTGTTGGGTGAAGTTGATATTATCCAAAACCAAATGTAAGAACGTACGCGTCACCACGATAGCGGTAAACATACTTACCATGACACCAATTGCCAAGGTTAATGAGAAACCTTTGACAATGCTTGCCCCAAATGTGTTACCGAACCAGAAAAGAATGAGACAAGTAATCAGGGTGGAGAAGTTTGAATCACGGATCGAAGGCCAGGCACGGTTCCAGCCGAGGTCAATCGCCTGTCTCAATGAACGGCCGGAATGTAATTCTTCTTTTATCCTTTCGAAAATCAGCACATTCGCATCCACTGCAACACCGACGCTCAACACGAATCCTGCGATACCAGGCAGAGTGAGGGTGACCGGGATCAAGCGGAAGATGGCGTAAGTGATCAGGGCATAACAAAGTAAGGCAAGGTCGGCAACGATACCTGGCAGGCGATAATATAATGCCATAAATAATACAACCACACTCATTCCAATCATGCCGGCTAGCAGACTTTTGCGGAGTGAGTCTTGTCCAAGCGTTGGTCCAACGGTCTCACTCGTCACTACTTTTAACGGAATTGGTAAAGAACCATATTTTAACTGAACAGCCAGATTATTAGCTTCATCCGAGGTGAATTTCCCAGTGATTACTCCCTTTCCACCTGTGATGGCGTTATTGATGGAGGGGACTGAAATGACAACTTTGTCCAGGACGATTCCCAGAATCTGGCCGATATGATTGGTGGTGAAATCTTTAAAAATCTGGGCGCCTTCAGAGTTTAATTCGAATGCAACCACATATCCTCCGCCGGTATTGGTTTGTACTCCTACGTTAGTAATATCAGCGCCGGTCATCACAGTATGGAAGGCCGGTCCGGATACAACTGGCACGGTGGTTGTGATGGTGGAAGTTTCGGTAGCCGATGGGGTTATTGAACTTTCCGGCGTCTGGGTAGGCATACTGGTTGTAATTGGGGAAGAGGATGAATTACCGGAAGGTTGACTTACACCAGGGACCCAATCCGTATTTATTTGCCTGTTTACAAGAGAAAAAGCTTCCTGATCTGTAAGCGATGACATGTCGACAAATTCAAGCAGACCTGTCTGCTTGATGACAGCCAAAGCCTTTGCTGGATCGGTCTCTCCGGGTAGCTCTACAACGATGCGGCGCGACCCAGCCGGTTGGACAACCGCTTCAGAGACACCAAGTCCGTTGACACGATTTTCCACGATCTTCTCAGCAACGTTCATGTCATTGGGATCGATGGTGGCAGTGGCAGGAACATCAGCTTCCAACAAGGCTTGTACTCCCCCAACCAGATCCAATCCAAGCCGGGTGGTGAAGTCGCGATTGATGCCAATAATATGGATGCCAGGGCTATTAGGCAAGTCGATATAAATAGCCAATAATAAGATCAATGCGATGGGTATGAGTAATCGATAAGTACGTCTCATCTGGCGAATTTAACCTCCATGATACACACAAACGCCAGCCGAAAACTGGCTACCATACCAGAACCGGCTGGCGCAGCGGATTATACCCCTGATTATGGGGATTGTCTATTTTTGAAAGGAAGATGGGCTGGATGATTCAATAAACGATAAAGCTGTGTGAAGCACCTCGCCAAGGGTCAGGAAGTTGGTATCTAAATATAAATCGGCGTACTGGCGAGCGTGACGCAGTCTGTGAAGCTGTTCCTCGTATTCCGCATAAGTCCAATCCAGTTTTCGCCTTAATATGGTGTTTTCATAGGAAACATCCAGATAAATTAATATATCTGGATTAGACAGCCTTTTCCACATATCAGGAACATAAGAATGTTCCTGAGCGATATGCCTGACCAGAAAGCCCTCGGCTTTTAAACCTGCCACCAGGGAGGATTTTCCAGCGCCACATAGGCCAACCACACCGATTAACATTGGTTCCCTATCTACTACGAGTGATAGACACAGGTTTATTTACTTCGTCATAACCCCGAGATAAATTAATCAAGTGGGAGCTGGACTGTCATCCGCCGTACGGAATCGCGTTGAATACTTGAGACCTGGATGACAAACACCGAGATATCATCCACTGGCCGTCCATGATCAAGCTGCAGTGCATCAGTCAGGAGGGCATCAGCGATTTCCTGGGGATTCGGTTCTTCTTCAATGTGGGCTTGTAAAAAAGCCTTAATATCCAGACTTTCGCCACTTCGAGTACCTGCATGTACCAGTCCATCGGTAAAAACCACAACGGTCAATCCTGGCTCGAGGGGCATCTCATTGATCAATGGTCGGGTATCTCGATATACACCAATTGGGTTACATTCGTCATCGAATGCACAGATTTCATCGTCTGATGCAATAAAAACAGGCAATGGATTATTGCGTGTGATCACCATTGTGTCGGTCTGTAAATCGATGGAAACAATATTGAGGGTAGCCGAAACCTTTCCTTTTCGCTCGGTGAAGAGATAATCTGAGGCTGCGCGCGCAGCTGCACCATCACGGACGCCCTCAGACAATAATGAAATTACCTTCCTGACTACCAAGGAGGATATCTGCTTGGCTCCCTTGCCTGAACTTTGTCCATCTGCCATGACGACAGAGATACCACCATTCGGGCGTTCCACAACCTCGACGGAATCTCCACTCTCTGAGGTTGCATATTTATTAATTTTGGCAACCGCAAGTTTTACTTCCATACCCTACATTTTACAACAATTTTTAATGGAATATCATCTTTCCTACTTACTGGTTCAGGGTTTGCGTAGGCGGATCAGGAGGATTTTGCTGGAAGTAAAATTTTTCATTTCCCAGCTAACTTCAAACCCAGTATTTTTTAATGGATCCAATGCTTTCTCATCCCATTCAGGAGCCTGCCCAGTGATACGGTTGACCCAAGCTGCTAGCCGTTCCCATGGCTTTCGACCGGTAATCCATGCCAACGGTAACACCAGCACGATGCCTCCCTTGATGAGGATGCGATATATTTCTTCGATCGTTAATGACTTGAGAATATATTCGGCTGGGAAAGTCATCACGACCTGATTAATACTCTCATCGGCAAAGGGGAGAGTCTGAGCATCCCCACGAATTAAATTTGGATGAAGCCCAATACTTTTGAAGCGCCTTTTAGTAATCTGCCCCATCTGATAACTTTCATCCAACCCATATGCTGTTATGCCCTTCTTGCATAAACCGACCAGTAAATGACCCGGACCATATCCAATATCGAGCGTGCGCGGACCATCAAGGTAGGGCAGGACAGATTGGACCCATGTTTGCCATGCGCCCAAAGAAACAATGGATGCCACCCCATCATACGCCCAAGCGAATTGGTGATACAGCAGGCTAAAGAATGTGCGTAAGAAAATAACTAAGAGGCGTTTTGGAAGTGATAGAGAGGGTAAACCACCAGGGTTATTGGTTTTCTCCATACATTAACACGGGGAGGTAGTCAGGGAGGATATGATATTCAATATCCTGAGTCGATTCGAATTGGATTTCACCATCTGCATGAAGAGGGGTAGGTTGGTCAGTATGTATTTTCAGCCAACTGACGTTGATTTCATGAATGGATTCGTGTTCAACATAGTTTCCAGTACCAGCCTTCATCGTCCTGGGCAGCAAACGTAAAATCTGAAGCCTGGAGGGCATGTATCCGTAAACACAGCTCAATTTTCCATCAAAAGGGTCTGCATGAGGCGCCATATAAAATACCCCACCCGTGAGAGGGTTGTTACCAGCTGTGACGAGGGTAGCAGGTCCGTAGTAATCGCCACCCTCCCATTGTAGATGCATTTTCCATTGAGGATTTTTTAATACACCCATCAAAGCTGCTACAATATAACGGATTGAGCCGCGCAACCAAGAAATACGCTGTTGAATAAGCGTGATTGAGGGTTCCAAGCCAATGGCACTGTTATTATCAAAGTAACGTTTTTTAACGATTTTCTTTGAGATATCCCATGCAGTGACCTCCCCAAGGTCGATCCGCCTGGTGTACCCGGCAGCGATTACCTTGGATGCACCCTGTAAATCTGTTGGCAGTCTCAGATTAACCATCAAATCATTGGCTGTTCCTAGGGGGAGGACACCCATGGGGGTGGGATTCGTGTGTGTATCTTGAGCCGCGGAGACAATCCCGTTCATCACCTCGCTGACGCTTCCATCTCCGCCCGCAGAGATAATCGGGGTAAAGCCATTTTTCGCAGCTTGATACGCAAGCTCAGTGCCATGATTCGGAGCTTCAGTCATGACCAGCTCAAATTCCATTCCCATGGATTGCATTGCTTTTTCAATTTCCTCACGTTTTTGAAGACCTTTCCAACGCCCAGCATAAGGGTTGAGAATGATTTTTGCGGTCATATGGCTAATCCTCCCGTGGCATTTTAGCATAAATCTTGAAACCCAATGACTTGAATGAACCTGGAGTGTGACGGCTAAGTAGATGTATACGTGTGGACTAAGATAATATGATAATATTTGGATTGGCCCTATGTTTTTATCAAAAAATCCTGGAAATTGGAGCACAACATGACAGAAATCCAGACCTTTACTGAGAAAATCATCAATAATATTGAAAAAGTCATTATTGGCAAGCGAAGCTCAGTCGAGTTAGCGGTAATCAGCCTTTTATGCCAGGGGCACTTGCTTATCGAGGATGTTCCTGGCGTGGGAAAAACCGTGCTTGCCCGCAGTCTTGCCAAGTCATTAGGATGCATTTTCAGTCGGATTCAATTCACGCCAGATATGCTCCCCAGTGATGTAACAGGTGTGTCCATCTATAATCAAGTAAGTACGCAATTCGAATTCCGTCCAGGACCGATCATGGCACAAGTGGTGTTATCCGATGAAATTAACCGAGCGACCCCAAAAACACAAGCTGCACTATTGGAAGCAATGGAAGAACACCAAATTACTGTAGATGGAGTGACCCACGCATTACCTCGACCATTCATGGTATTGGCGACTCAAAACCCAATTGAATACGAGGGGACTTTCCCACTACCTGAGGCGCAATTAGACCGTTTTTTAGTGAGGTTAACATTAGGTTACCCGGAGATGAATGATGAGATTAATATCCTCGAACGGCAACAGTTTCAACACCCGGTAAATGATTTGCAACAAGTGGCCTCAGCAGATGAGCTGATGAAAGCACAAGAATCGATCAAATCCATATATGTTGCCCCAGCTATAAAGAGATATATTGTAGAGCTTACTCGTCAGACGAGGCAGCATGTAGATGTGTACCTTGGTGCCAGCCCACGCGGCAGCTTGGCATTATTCCGGACGGGTCAAGCCCGTGCAGCCATCCAGGGGCGCGATTTTGTTCTGCCGGATGATATCAAAGCACTGGTCAAGCCCGCTCTTTCTCACCGGGTTATTCTCGGACCTGCTGCTCGATTGCGTGATCTGAGTGGAGATCAAATACTGGACGAAATTCTTAGCAAGGTTCCAGTCCCTGGGGGTGATTTAAAGGCCAGCTCTTAAAAATGACTACCGGTCAAAAAGTTGTTTTAGCCTTATTGGCGCTTTGTTTATTAGCGGGGCTTGCGACCGGGGGAAAGCTATATTACCGGCTGTCAGTTTTTTGGGCATTACTATTCTTTGGATCCTGGCTTTGGTCTATTTTTTCACTGCGAGGTTTACAATTCAAACGTTCAGCAAGAACAATACGTGCACAAGTGGGGCAGATATTCGAAGAGAGGTTTGAAGTACAAAACCTAAATCGATTTCCACGCTTATGGATGGAAATTCGTGATCTATCAACGCTGCCTGGAGCAGATGGTTCGCGAGTGCTCACCATGTTACGAGGAAAACAAGTAAGGTCATATTTAGCGCGGGTACGCCTGGTCAAGCGGGGGGTATTCCCGCTTGGTCCTACAGTCATTGCAACGGGGGATTTATTTGGCCTATTCCCCGTCGAGCAAAATATTGCTGAAAAGGATTCTCTTCTGGTCTATCCCATGATGGTAGATGTACGTGGATTTCCAAACCCTCCAGGTCTGCTGCCGGGGGGTGAAGCTTTACGTCGCCGGACCCATCAGGTGACTCCCAATGCAGCGGGCGTCCGTGAATATACCACGGGAGATCCATTAAACCGCATTCACTGGTTGAGCACCGCACGAAGGGGACGCTTGATCGTCAAGGAGTTTGAGCTTGATCCGTTGGCAGATGTATGGATTTTTTTGGATGGCGCTTCAAACGTCCAATCAGCTTTGCCCCAACCTCAGCAGGACTTATACGCCAAAGATTTTTGGAGCTACTCTGGAAAGGTTCCACTGCCGCCATCGACCGAAGAATATGGCGTATGCATCGCAGCCTCTCTCGTACGTGATTATTTACGCCGAGGCCGGGCAGTGGGTCTGGCATGCGCTGGGCAGCATCTGTCGTTGATTTCACCAGACCGAGGTGGAAGGCAATTGGGGAAGATCCTTGAAGCTTTGGCGCTTACTCACGCGGTTGGTGATCTGCCATTGCGCGCCTTGATTGAAACCCAGGTGAAGCACATGGTGAGAGGAAGCACAGTGGTGCTGATCACATCCTCCACATCACGTGAAGTGGCACTGATCGCGGATTTCCTCTTACAGCGGGGTTTGAAACCGATTGCCGTATTAATTGATGCAGAATCTTTTAATGGTCCACCAGGCACGAAATTACTGGCTGAAAATATAAAACTGTTGGGTGTCCCGTATCGACTAGTCAAAAATGAGATGGATCTATCAGCCACTTTATCTGATGGTTATACCAGGGGATGATGGCCTTGAAATTTTAATTCATCAAGAATTTGGCGCATTTTCAACAAGATATTATTATCATGTTCATCGGTATAGCTATGATTCCAATTCTCCAATTGAGGAAGCCACTTATCCAATAATTGCTGCAGGCAATTAAATTTAATAGCAGGGTTATCCATCCGGCTAAGCCATTCAGTGTCATTGTTTAATAAGCCAAATTGCAGCTCAAGATCCGTATAAATCGTAGTTAATTCGGGTAAGCGCTCCATCTTAGCCTTTGGATAGGTCGTATCATCGACCAATTCGAAGGGGGAAAGCTTGAATATCCCTGCCATCAAGGTGATACTTCGCTCGCTGGGAATGGACAAATCCATCTCACCGTGAGAAATCGCTACGCGTGACATGGCCAGACGATTGGCAAGGCTCTGTTGAGTCCAACCATTCTTCTGACGCAAGAATGCGATGCGTTTCCCGATACTCTCCACCATCTCAATTAACTATACCGCAAAATAATGTACGAATCTGCTAACTGGATTAGCAGAAAAAAATGGAATAGGCTGATATGATTATGGTGGAAGGGAGTAACTCAAATGGCAATCAAAAGGGCATTGATTACTGGGATTACCGGTCAGGATGGATCCTATCTGGCAGAATTTTTGCTGGAAAAAGGATATGACGTGATAGGAATGGTGCGACGGTCGAGTACGATTAACTTTGAGCGCATCGAGCATATTCAAGATCAATTAACGCTTGTATCTGGCGATTTGATGGATCAAATCTCGATCATCGACATCATCAAAACTCACCGACCCAGTGAGATATATAATTTAGCGGCGCAATCATTTGTCCAGACTTCATGGGTCCAGCCGGTCTTCACAGGGGAAGTGACTGCTCTGGGGGTCACACGGGTATTGGATGCGGTCCGGTTGGTTGACCCGGATATAAAATTCTACCAAGCGAGCACCAGTGAGATGTTTGGAAAGGTTCATGAAACCCCACAAACTGAAAGTACTCCTTTCCATCCGCGTAGTCCATATGGTGTGGCGAAGGTTTATGGTCATTGGATCACGGTGAACTATCGTGAAAGCTATAATCTGTTTGCGTGTTCAGGAATTTGTTTTAACCATGAGAGTCCACGACGTGGTCATGAATTTGTCACCCGAAAAATTGCCCGTGGGGCTGCAAGGATCAAACATCACTTGGAGAAGGAATTGCGTCTGGGGAATATTGATGCTCAACGTGATTGGGGATTTGCACCTGATTACGTTCGGGGAATGTGGATGATCCTTCAGCAGGACCAACCAGAGGATTTCGTGCTTGCCACGGGTCACACACATCCTGTAAGACAGTTTATCGAGCTGGCATTTGGATATCTGGGATTGGATTATCGAGAATATGTGATCCAAGATCCCGCATATATACGTCCTGCAGAGGTCGAATTACTGGTGGGGAACCCAATCAAGGCAAAACAAAAATTGGGATGGGAAACTCAAACCTCATTTGAAGAATTGGTCCGCATTATGGTGGATGCGGAGATAAGGTTTATTGAAAAAACCAAAGCATTTTCGGACAGGTAAAGTATCTGGCATGCTATAATGGTTCACATGTCCACCATCCCCCTATCTGATGACCAAAAACGAAGATTATTGGAGCTATCTCTAACTGCGCCTATATTTTTGATCCACAGGGCGCGTTTGATCCTGGCGTATGCAGAAGGGAAACCTACCATGCAAGCTGCCATGGAGGCAGGGATTTCACGCGGCAGAGCGCGTTTTTGGAAACGCCAGTTTCTATCACGAGGGATGGGCATATTTAATCTGGAAATTACGGATGTTCCAGCTTATGAGGAACCAAGCTCACAAATAAAAATCATATCTGATAGTTTGCAACCTGAGCCCTCTTCGGTCGAGACTAAAGAAGGAGGTTCAAGTGTTCTAGCGGAGCTCCCATATCCAAAACCGCAGCAGTCGATTGGAATTACCGCGGATGACACATTAACTGAGGCAGCCCGAAAAGTATGGCTCTACCATTTTGCATTGATGTTAAGCCATGAGGAAGGTGCGCTGCGGGGGGAAAAAATTGAAGAATTACATGATATGCGTGTAGCCACGCGTCGGATGCGGACAGCGTTTGACATATTTAGCCCTGCTTTTGAACCAAAAATAATGAAGCGTTATCTCAAAGGCTTGCGCACTATCGGGAGAGTGTTGGGTCAGGTGCGGGATATGGATGTGCTCCTGGAGAACGCAGTGACCTATCAGGAGAAATTGAAAGAAAATAGACGCCCTGGTCTGGAGCCATTATTAACTGATTGGAAACAAACGATTAACAAGCAGCGCACCAAATTAGTCAAACACCTACAAAGTGAGGCTTATCACAACTTTAAGCAACATTTCAATTTATTCTTACAAGTACCTGGGAGTATTAAAAATCCAAGCAGCTTGAATGGTGGAACGAATTCGTGTATTCGAGATATCGTACCGGTTCTAGTCTATAGTCGTTATGCCGCGATTAGAGCCTATGATAGCATTCTGCCTACAGCTTCTGTTACTCAGTTGCACGCGCTAAGGATCGAATTTAAGAAATTCCGCTATATCCTTGAATATTTCAAAGAGATCCTGGGTGAAAATGCAAATCAAGCCATCACAGAATTAAAACAATTACAAGATCATCTGGGGGAACTTCACGACTCAGACGTGGCGTGTCAGCTTGTCAGCAGGTTCCTAAAGGATTGGGAAGAAGAGCAAATCGGAAAGCCGATTCCTGAACGGTTAAATCCCGAGCCGATCGTGACCTACCTGGCATACCTGCACGCGGAGCGATATCATTTGATCAGCTCTTTTCCAGATTTATGGAGGAAATTCAGCCGTCCTGAATTTCGCCAGATTATTGCCCAAGCAATATCCTTGTTATAAATTTCCTTCTTCGTTTATATAGATCCGTTTTAACCGTGAATCGTATTGATTAAGGATACGGTCATTTTATGATCAGCTCCGTTTGGGGATCACCCAGATATTCAGCCCCGCTTTCTGTTACCAGCACATCTT
>JBAPSY010000259.1:0-3615 GCA_049281855.1 Anaerolineales bacterium | reverse complement strand
CGGCAAAGACGCGGGCGGAGGAGCCGCGCGCTTCCGGCATCCAGGTGTCCAATGGTTCTGCCAACACCATGCTCTGGTTGGGGCCAAACTTACCCTCCACCACACCTTCGGTTATATTGGATGGGGTATACCTGGCGTTATCTCTTTCCAGTGTGAGGGGACGGGTATGCGGAAGAGACAAGATCTCACGCGATTTGTATTCATTCAACCAGGGTAGCTCATGCATCGTCTCTGGATACTCGATCATCAGATCGACCGACCGCGTGCCCCTGCGCAAGCGTTTAAAAGCCTCCAATGTCTCATCCAGCCATTTCGAGGGACCAACCTGGTTGCGCAGGGCGCGTCCTGCCAGTTCGACCGAGGTCAAATAATCATAAAAAGGCTCATCCTTTCCAGCGCCTCTGCGGACGCGTGCCAGCCACTGCGGTGCCGCTCCGATCGCCTTCTCCGCTGTGAACAGGCGGGCGCGGTCAGGGTCCCACATCAGGATTGAGCGCAGCCCGCGGCGGGCAAGCTCGAAATCCTTGTGCTCCCAGGCGTTCAAAACCAGATCGACCTGGGCTTTCGGCTGCGTCAACGATTTTTCAAGCTTCTCACGCGAGCCAGGTAAAATGTCTTCGATCGGATCGATTACGCTGTCCACATCCGTATAACCAATGCCGGAGTTCGGTGGGCAGGGTTCGATTTCTTTCCACTTTTTAATCACTTCTTCGCGGATGGTTGCAATGAGCTCTTCACTGGCCTGCCAATGAAAAGCCCCCAGTTCTTGACCGTTGTTGCCCATCCCTTCAGTCGCCGAGCCCAGGCGTTGGTCGCCTTTTCTGGTGACCTCAGCCTGTAGGGTGTAATAAAGGCGAACGAACGCGGTGTAAGGAGATACGGCCTCTGGTTCAAGACCTAAGTAAAATATTCGCACCTCCTGGCTGATTTTTTCCCACCAGGCCGGGCGCGGCCGGTTACCCAGGCGTGCAAACAATTCCCATAGCGCCGCAGGCCAATCCCCAGCTAAACCGGCTGCCAGGCAGTTCGAGAAGGCAGTCCGGGTCAGCTTATCCAAATCAGCCGTTTGTCGCAGGGCAACAGCAGCAATTTTGCGTAAAAGTAACCATTTATCGGAAGAAGTGGAGGGCATCCTGGCGGCATTCTTACAAACTTTTTGAAACTCAACCAGCCGGTACGCGGAAACCATTTGAAAGGCGGCTTTAGACATAAAGTTGATCGCGCCAATATTATCTGGCATTTCGCCATAAGCTACCAACTGCCGCTGCAGCTCTGCGTTTTGGGCAATATGTTCTAGCTCCGGCCTGGGCAGGCTGTGCAGATCAGCTTCCTGCCGGCGCAGCGCCTGCAGATGTTCGCAATCAATCTCGTGCAGGGCCGCCAGTTTTTCCTTCAATGGTTGGATGACATGCACATAGATGTCACCGCTGGCTGTGTTCTCGGGCCACTCCAGTCGGGTGTACAGATCCGGATTGGCCTCCGAAGTAAAATTGCCCATTTCCTGTATATACTGTCGGTAGTCATCCAGGGCAGAGTATTGGCGGTCTTTGGTAACGTTATCGATCTCTAGAAATTGGCTGTTGCCCCAATCGATGACCGTCAGGCGGACGTTCCAGGGATCCCAAAAGAGATGTTCCGGTTTGACATCATTCCAGATCACGCCAGACTGCGTAACCTGTTCATTCCGGATTTTAGTGGTATGGATGGTCTCGAGAAGAGTAAGAACCCCCAGTAGGATACGGACCAACAACTGCTCTGGAAATTCCAGAAACTGAGACCATTGTTGGATTAAGAATGTGGATTCTGGGTTCGTGGGTAGATTCTGGATGCTGGCTGGACCGAAGCGCATGACCTGGCTGAGCAGCTTCAAGTTCAGCCCGCTGGCTTGTTCGATGATGATAAAGGTCTGCTCGCCCAACCCGACTTCCGGCACATTCTGATCTATCAGGGTAGGGATCTTCAGGTGGAGACTCTGGTTCGGGAACGCAGCTCTTGGCAGCCCGCGCAAGATGCTGCCTTCTGTTTTTATCTGGCTTGCCTGGCGTAGGATGTCGCTGAAGAAAGAGCCCCTCCGGGGCCGTTTTAAGATTGCGGGTTGTTTATCCGATAAAGACTCAACCAGGTAGATTTCACCAGCATCCCCTTCCCCTAATTTCTTAATCAGGTTCCAGCTTTGCCGCTGACCCTGGATGGCTTCGTTAGTTTCAGTTAGCATTTTCCTTCATCTTGACCGAGCACGAACATGCAGCCGCATCTCCGTGCTCATACTTAGCGGTGTTATGTTACGAAGGTTACAAGAAATAAGTTCCGGAATTATAAGCGATAATTTAGGGGTTTGTTCATTATTAAAGCTCGTGCTCTCTTTTGGGTTTCTGGTCAATTTTTTTGGTTAGTTTACCTACCAGGGTTCATTGCGAGATCCTATATTTATAATTTATCCAAAAAAGAATGTAAAAATATCGGCCATACAATCCATCTCAGCGCCTCTGCGGTCGCTATCCGCGGCAGCGTGACCGTCCCACTCCACCCCAAGCCAATCTCTCCCACGGAAATCCCATCAATCCATCTTTGTTTCGTCGTTAGCCCTCCAGACTCATTTTTAATACGAAATATAAATGATTATATTACTATGATCACCTAAATAGTATATATTTATATAGATATATTCGGGAAAAAGTGGGAATATTTTTAAAAATCTCATGAAAGAGCTAAAGTGAGAGGTGAGCTTTCAGCTATGAGCTTTAAACAAAAAGGGGGAAAAAACTTAGATCAATTAGTGCTTTATGGTATAATTTCGGTAGAATTACAGAAATTCCGAAAAGGAGAAATACGGAAATGACGAATTCAATATCCATCCAAATCAGGGGTAAAGGGACAGTGACCCTGCCGATTGAGTTGCGCCATAAATATGGCTTGGACGCGGGGGATGTCATCACCTTGATCGACTTAGGAGATGGCTCGTTCTTGCTGACGCCCATCGTGACTCATGTGGATCGTTTAGGAGATCGAGTTGCGAAGACAATGGCGGAAGCTGGAGTCACCGAAGAGGAAATGCTGACAGCCTTAGATGAGGAACGAGAGCATTACTATCAGGAACGGTATGCCCAAATTAAATCTATTCCTGGATAGTAGTGCGCTGTTTGCAGGGATTGCATCGGGAACAGGTGCGGCACGGGTCCTGCTTTTATTGGCTGAAAGCGAGACTATCAGTATTACGATCTCTGAACAAGTAGTCGTAGAGACTGAACACGCCATCGCCAAAAAGGTACCACAAGCCTTGAATGATATTCGACAAGCCATATTGGCTTCTAAGGTTCGGATTGTAAGAGATCCATCATTGGAGGATGTAATAGCACACCTTGAGTTAATATCGCACTCAGCTGATGTTCCCATCCTACTCGCAGCCATGCGTGATAAAGTGGATTACCTGGTCACGCTCAACCGCAAGCATTTCATGGATGATCCAGGTGTAGCTCAACGGTCCGGTTTAAGAATTGGAATTCCTGGGGAGGCACTGAGTTGGGTGCGTAAGCAGTTATCCACCAAACATGTAACTGAGAAGGCTATGGATTTGGGGGAATCTCCTCAAAAAAGTCTTTTAGTTTTAGGGATTTC
>JBAPSY010000258.1:0-1885 GCA_049281855.1 Anaerolineales bacterium | reverse complement strand
CTCAGGGTAAATATTAACGGAGAAAGATTCATGAATGAAGACATCCCCTGGAATTTTGAGTCCAATCAGTACATGACTCAGCCGGGATATGTAGGATGGAAAGTATGGGACAGCAAGTATGAACTGGAATGGCCGCGATTCAAGTCAGTGGCCTGTAAGAGCCTTGGGGCACCAATGTACCGGCATAAACCCGACTATGTACAAAAGGGCATTGAGTGGGGCGCTATCCTGACGGCGGAGACCCTGGATGAGCTGGCGAAGAAAATGGAGGTGCCGGCCGATACCCTCAAGGCCACGGTAGCAAGGTACAATGCGATGACGCGTAACGGCAAGGATCTCGACTTCGGCAAGCACCCGGAGCGGATGACAACAGTAGATTATCCAACGTTCTATGCGTGTAAATGCAGCGGACAATACCTGGTCATACTAGGCGGTCTGCAAATAAATCCCGACCTTCAGGTACTGGATACGGAAAGAAAGCCAATTCCAGGACTGTACGCTGCCGGCAATGTTTCCGGGTCATTCTGGGGTGAGGAGTACCCGATAGCCGCTGTACCGGGAGCTTCCCACAGCCGCGCATGGACGTTCGGTCGTCTGGCAGGGTTAGCGGCGGCAGCAGAGAAGGTAGTGCGATAGACAATCAAGAGCACCATTGAGGGGGAAACGCCTCTTATAGTCTCAAACCCTTCGGACTGTTGCTTAGCTAAGCATTGAAGCCTGGAGGACAGAATCCGGTTTATGATACAGAAAGGAGGTGAATAGGTGGGAGAGTGGGCGAGAGGAGTTCGTAAAAAGGAAAACAGTTGGAATAGGTTCAAAGAAAGGAGGAAATGAAATGGTTAGAAAACAATTATTCATTTGCTTAGTGGGTTTGTTCGTTTGTGGTTTCATCTTCATGGGGAGTGCAATAGATGCAGGGGCAGCGGCCAAGACGTTAAAGATTGGCGCTATTTATTCGTTAACTGGTCTTGGATCTGAAATAGAAACCATCTGCAGAAACGGTTCCGAGCTATGTAGAGATTGGATTAATGAGAAGGGCGGGATAACCATCAAAGGGGAGAAGTATCTTATTGAACTGATTGTTGAGGACCAAAAAGGTGTAGTCGATGGAGCGGTGGCGGCAGCCACTAAGCTGGTTGAAAGGGACAAGGTAAAATTTATTATTGGCCAGGTTGTGCCTGACGTCGTCATCGCGGCCGCTTCAGTCACCGAGCCGGCAAAGGTACTGCGCTCTCTCGCTTGGGGAGGCGGCATACCCGCTGTGATGAACCCAAAAACCCCGTATACCTTCAGACCTGTCCTGTCCGGCGCTGAGATGATCCCCGTCAATTACGATTATCTGCGTGATACCTACCCGAAAGTAAAAACGGTCGCTCTCACGAATCCAGACGAACCTGGCGGGCAGTTTTTCATGATGGTAGCAAGGAAGGAGGCCGAGAAACATGGCCTCAAGGTGGTGGCTGCCGAGTTCCACAATCCCCAAGAACAACAGGATTTCTATCCGGTATTGACCAAGTTACTTGCCGCCAAGCCGGATGCCGTGGATATTGGCACAGGGTTCCCGATACCGGTGTCTCTTAAATTCAAACAGGTGCGTGAGTTAGGCTTCAAAGGTCCGGTTTTCGGTCCGTCCCCGGTGGAGCTCTACACAATTCTGAGTATAGCCGGCAAGGATTTCGCTTACGATTTTTTTAACAGCTCAATGGACATCGAGAGTGCAAGCGTGCCGCCTATGATCAAAAAGCAGAAACAGCTCTGGGAGGCCAAATACAAAACAAAATACATGTTCGAATCCTTCCAAGGTTGGGATGCTCTGTGGTGTCTGGTGCAGGCGATTGAAGCGGCCCAGAGTCTTGACCCAACCGATGTAAAGACAGCTTGGGAG
>JBAPSY010000257.1:0-14765 GCA_049281855.1 Anaerolineales bacterium | reverse complement strand
ATAATTTCCAAACCTTCATCCACTTGAGCTTTATTTATACATAGTGGCGGCACAACGAAAAGAACATTATGAAAAATAAAGGTGAACAGACCTTGCTCCCTTAAGAATTTCGCAGTATCTATCAAGGGGTCTATGGGTTGTTTTGTTATTCTATTTTTTACAATTTCAAGGGCAGTAAATAATCCGATATAACGCACATCACCAATACTATTATGCTTAATCTTTAATTCTTCCAACCTCTCCCCAAGATATTTCCCAACGTGGTCGGCATTTTGAAGCAACCCATCTTCTTCATAAACGTCAAGTGTGGCAATTCCAGCAGCACAAGCCAGGGGATGACCACTGTAAGTCAATCCACACCAGAGCATCTTGTCTTCGAAATAATTCGCGATCGGTTCTGAGATGATCACAGCACCCAAAGGTACATAGCCTGAAGTGATCCCCTTGGCTGTAGTGATAATATCTGGGACAACATTCCAGTTATCCACTGCAAACCATTTACCGGTTCGTCCCCAACCACTCATTACCTCATCTGAAATCAATAAGATTCCATATTTATTACATATTTCCCGAATGCGCGGCCAATAATCATCTGGTGGAACGATCAATCCATTTGAGCCTGTCACTCCCTCCATAATTACTGCAGCAATACGGTCTGGTCCTTCGTAATTTATGACTTCCTCCACATGGTAAATACACTCCCGATGGCAGGTCTCTATCGTCCATCCAAACGGGCAGCGGTAGCAAAATGGGTCCAAGAAATGAACTACACCAGGCATCGCCGGCTCCACGGGTAATCGACGGTAATCCCCGGTCAGAGCAATCGCTCCATGCGTTGCACCGTGATACGAGCGATAGCGAGCCATGATCTTGTTTCGTCCGGTGTAAAATCGAGCGATTTTTATGGCGTTTTCGTTCGCTTCAGCCCCACCCAAACAAAAAAATGTTTTTTTCAAATTACCTGGAGCCACTTCAGCAATTTTTTGCCCCAAGATACCCCGTGCTTCTGTTGCCATTCCGGGATGGGCATAGCATAATTGCGCAGCTTGATCTTGTATAGCTCTAATGACTTTTGGGTGTTGGTGCCCAATATTCATATTCATCAGCTGTGAGGAGAAGTCGATGTATCGTTTCCCATCCGTGTCCCAGAAATAAACCCCCTCTGCGCGTGAGATTGGAATCGGGTTTATCGCAGATTGAATCGACCAAGAGAAAAGGGTATATTCCTTATTCAATTTGACAATTTCTTGGGTTGACAGTTTAGTATTTATGTTACTCATTAATTACTCCATAAAAATAGTAGGTAAGAAATGTTCTATATTTAATAATTCAATGGTAATTACCTTCTGACTTCTTTTACAGCGTCAGACATGACATTCAATGTTTCATCAATATCATTATCTGAATGAGAGTAACACAAGAACCATGGCTCACGAGGGTCATGATCGGGCATAACCCCATGCTCTATGGCATAATCCATAAGTCTAAGATAATAATCACGCTCTGTTTCCTGCCAATCACGCTGAGCTGTGACTTTCTCAACACCGACTGCAAATGCCAACATTGCAGGATAACCATGTACGGTTGCAGGGATGCCAGCCTGTTTGAAAATTGTTCGTAAACCCTGCATTAATTTTTTACCCCGAGTCTCAATCGTTTCCAGTATGGGTTTTTCTTTTAGTAATTTAAGCGTGGCATATGCCGCTGCAACGCCTGGTTTATTATTGTTGTACGTGCCGCCTTGAGCAACCCCATTCCCGATAATGCTCATGATTTCTTTCTTACCACCGAAGGCAGCAACCGGATAACCATTTCCAAGTGCTTTTGCATAGGTAGCCATATCTGGCAGCACATGGTAAAACTCTTGTGCGCCTCCACGAGCTATCCGGAAACCAGTTTTTACTTCATCAAGGATGAATACAATCCCATACTCTGTACATTTTTCTCGAATAAACTCCAAGAAACCAGGGATCGGTTCAATCGCGGCGCAATTCCCCAGACAAGGTTCGGCAATGATTGCAGCTATATCATGACCAACCCTTCGTAAAACTTTGTCCAAGACTTCGAAGTTATTGAATGGTAATGTGATGATCAAATCATTAAGTGATTTTGGAATGCCAGAACTTGAGGGAATTGGGATGGGATTATTAATATTCCCATAGGCTTCTGAAGGAGCATATGTTGAGAATAATGTATAGTCTTGGAACCCATGATACATTCCTTCGAATTTAATCACTTTCTCTCGCCCTGTATATGCCCTGGCAATTCTTAATGCATGCATTGTAGCTTCGGTTCCTGAGCAAGCCAGCCTGACCATATCCACACAAGGACACATTTTAATGATCATTTCAGCTACTTCAATTTCCAATTCGCTGGTCATTGCACATAAAACAGCTTGATCGATTTCCTCATGCACTTTAGCATTGATTTCATCGTATGCGTGCCCAAGAATGATCGGTCCGAACGCCAACCTGTAATCGATGTACCTATTGCCATCCACGTCCCATAGATAAGCCCCCTTTGCTTTGGCTACATATGGAGTGATTCCAACTCCCCAATATCGAAAATTCGAATTAACTCCCAAAGGAATCGATTTTATTGCCCTCGTTTGCATCAGTTGGCTTTTGGGTCGCAGTGTTTCCATCATTGCTCTCCTTAATGTTTGTATACTTATTGGAATTGCTCGATGTACAGACAGCCTTTGGAATCCGCCATTGATATACATCTTTCAATACCAGAGGAACTATCGAAGTTGTCGTTTTCCGTACTCCGGGTATTTTTCCGATTATTTCGGTCACAAATTGATAGACTTCATCGGTATCATGACCCACAACCTGAATACTAATGTCGCTCTCTCCAATAGAACATGCAACGTAACTAACACAGTCATATTCTGATGCTCTTTTAGCAACATCTAAAATGGCAACAGATTCGACTTCAAGAAATACGTCTGCTGTAACTGAATAGCCTAATGATTTAGGGTTGGTGATTGCACTAATTTGAATGTACCCCTCTTTGACGATCCTTTCAATCCGATACCGAATGACTCTCTCAGAAATACCCCCGATCCGCCTAGCCATCACTGATGCAGGCATACGACCATCTTCCATTAATAAATTTATTATATTTATATCGGTTTTGTCTATTTCATACATATAATGGGAATATCACTTCCGTTTCGAACATTTATTATACTTTTGACGTGTCAAATGTCAAGTGGATTATCGAAAAGACTCTTATGTTGTTTTATTAAGGCTTTATTGGTAGATAATCAATTGTGAATTATAAAATATTCGCTATGGTATAATATTTTTATAATGGATACAGGGATAAACGAGCCTCAGATTACATCACCTCAGTCGAAGACAGACCCACAGGTTCTTCGCAGACAACGTCTTACCGTAGTTGGGATTGTCGTATTATGTATCATCATCATCGGGTTGCTTGTAACTGGATTGGTTTTCCTGATCAGTCCGGGACTTACTTCTATCGAGACAGTATCACGTTTACGAGATATTTTTATTATCTTGATGGCACTGGAATCCTTACTAATCGGTTTAGCATTAACCATTTTGATCATACAGATTGCACGATTGACAAATCTACTTGAGAATGAAGTAAAACCAATCCTTGATTCTACTAATGAGACGATTAGCAACCTGCGTGGTACTACAAAATTTTTGAGTGATAATCTGGTCGAACCCGTGATTAAGTTAAATGAAATCCTCGCAGTATTCCAGCGGGTGACAGATATTTTGAAATTGACGCGAAAAAGATAAAGAAACTATGAAAGGAGAAAACACAATGGCTGAGCGAGATGGTGATTTAGGTGCATTTCTTGCTGGTTTTGTAATCGGTGGTATGGTAGGTGCTGCAGTAGCTTTATTACTCGCACCCCAGTCTGGTGAAGAAACCCGAACAATAATTCACGACCGAAGTATTGAGCTCAAAGACAAAGCTGCCGAAAAAGCTGAAACGGCTAGGATCAAAGCTGAAGCAGCTGCAGCAGAGGCTAGAGCCCGCGCAGACGAGTTGGCGAAATTGACTCAAGCGAAAGCAAGTGAATTAAAGAAAAAAGGACAGGAAGTATACCAGGCTCAAAAATCCAGGCTTGAAACAGTTGTACAGAAAAAATCGAAATCTTCTGCAGACGAATCGCCTGAAGTTACCGTAGAAGGCTAATACAATTCCGAATTAAAATAACGGAACCCAATTATTTCTCGATGGGTTCCGTTATTTTGGTTAATTATCTAGACAGATTTTAGTTCGCTAATTACTTGAGGAATTGCGTTTAATACATCGCTTGCAATTACCGAAGCATTATTACCCAAACGATTTGCGGCTAATACTCCAGCCATGGCGTGGATCCAGGCTCCTGCGCATGCCGCCTGACAGGCTTCTACTCCTTGAGCGCGTAAGCCTACTATCAATCCCGCTAAAACATCACCAGTGCCAGCTTTGGCTAGTGCAGGTGTCGCAATTGGAACTACTGAAATTTGCCCATCCGGGGTTGCAATCACTGTAAATGCTCCTTTAAGCACCAAAACATGTCCCCATTTTTTAGCGTATTGTTTAGCGATTTCCAATCGATTCGCTTGTATTTCATCGGTAGATAATCCTGTTAACACTGACATCTCACCTGGATGAGGGGTCAATACTGCTGGAGCTGGAAGTAATTTCGCCCAATCAGGGATTTTTGAGAACAATTTCAATCCATCAGCGTCCAAGATTATGGGCGTTTGTATAATATTATCTTCGCTATTTTTGCTCGCTCCATGGATGAAACCTATGCCACCCTTATTGGTTGAGCCAGCCTCGGTGAGCAATTTGGATAAAAACTCCCTGGTAGTATTTTCCAGACCGAATCCTGGTCCAATCAATATGGCAGTTGCCCGACTGATATTTCTGCGCACAACTATAGCAGCATCTGCTGAGATAACCCCCATCTCATGGGGTAACAAAATCCAGGTGGCTTCAGGAAATTGACCAGATAATGCTTGATGTATTGGAGCAGGAACTGCCATTGTAACCAGTCCAGCTCCCGAACGGTAAGCGGCCAAGCCGGCCAATAAAGCGGCACCTGTATAATTTACTGAGCCTGCCACTATAAAGGCAGTCCCAAATGTCCCTTTATGAGCATCCAAAGGTCTGTCGGGTAAATATTTATTAATTACTTCTCTTGTGAGGATAATTTTTTGATTTTCTTGGAATGTCTGCAAATTTTCAATTGAACCAATACTAGCAACGCGTAATTCACCGGTTATTTTCGCAGCAGGGAATTTAATTAATCCGCTTTTCACACCTGCCATGGTGACGGTTATTTCCGCTGGTATCGTTTCATCTGAAATCTCACCCGTCTCACAATCCACACCAGAAGGACAGTCTACCGCAACCACATGAATCTTCTTTGAATTAAGTTCGATGTTGTCCTTCACATAATTCAGGATTTTGGCGATTTCACTCTTGAGGGGCAATTTTATTCCAGTTCCGAATATCCCATCGATTAATATCTCATACGTAGCTAATAAGTCATTCAATCTCAGAAACTTGCCATCTTTTTCAACATTGATCACTTGTCCACCATTCTTCGTGAGACGTTCAATCAAAGGATCATTTGCAGCTCTTTTTCGAATTATATATGCACAAGTTTCCCATTGCAGTAATGATAAATGGTACAAAGCAACTAAAGCATCACCACCGTTATTGCCAGAACCGACTAAAGCAAACACTTTTTTGTTTATGTTATGGCTATACGCAATATTGATTTCTTTGGCAATGCCCTCCCCTGCATTTTCCATCATCATTTCATAGGTCAAGCCATTCTCATTGGCTTCCTTTTCTAATGCCTGCATTTCTTTTACAGAAAATAACTTCACCATAAATCCTCCACCAACCATTCCAACCCTAATGTTCTTAATTTCTCCTTTTTTGGAACACCAGTCTTTGGATCCCACCCTCGAACTTCATAATATGCTTCCAGCATTTTATCAAAATCTGGTACAAATCCATCTGCACCAGCAGGATGATCGGAATAAGGTTGCAGAAACGCGTTCGGTAATTTCTCATTCTTTCGTGTAAGACCTAAGCGATTATTGATAGCCCGCTTCAAATTCCAGCCACGCTCACCTGTACGCTTCAGATCCTCTACTTTCCAGTCTAAGCCACATGCTGCATTGATTAAATCCAAAACAGTATCTACCGGAACATTTGCAAATACGCAAAGTACCAAAGAGTTTGCTATAGTTCGCCAATCCTGGTGGATTGCCACGTTTCGTGCTTTTTCAGCTCCGGCTTGCCTGCCCACCGGTTCCATCCCCAGACTGGTTATTACCTGCCCCATATCTATCACAAAGTAATCCGATTGGTTATGGCAGGCACCTCGCGGTGAAGTGGCATAAACCAATGCCATCCCACTGGAACCCCGTGGGTCGTGGTAAGGCACTTCCAATCCATTCACTTGAACTGCATCTTCTTCACATCCAAAATGCTTACCTAATTCTCTTGATCCTTTCGCAATCCATTTTCCTAAACCTTCTTTATGTGCAGTTTGGTGGATTAATGTTTCCAAGGTCGTTGGGTTTCCCCATTCCAATGCTATTCCCCCAGCTTCTTCCTGGGTAATGACTCCCATTTCATATAGTTTGAAGGCCAAACCGATTGTGTTACTTATACTAATCGTATCCATTCCGTATCGATCACACAATTCGCCTAGCATGGTTATTCTTACAGGGTCGTCATACCATAAATTGGGACCAAAGCCTGCCAGTGTTTCATACTCAGGACCTTTTCTTTTTTCGCCATCCTCCAATCGAACCACTCTGCCGCAAGCAATTACACATGCATGGCATGCACTCGTTCCAGTCAATATACTTTCGGCGATGCTGGCGCCGGATATATTTAATGCATCTTCATATTCTCCGTTTTGAAAATATCTTTTAGGCATTTCAGCTAAATAATCCATATAATCAACAGCACCAGCTGTTCCAAGTTCATGAAAAAGTGCTGTATATGAATCAACTTTCAATTCGCGATTTGCGATTGACCTCACCAAAGCATATCGTTCTTCATCAGCTACCTGAACTTTCCCATTTCCTTTTACCGCGACCGCTTTAAGATTTTTTGCGCCCATCACGGCGCCCATTCCTGTTCGTCCTGCTACCCTGCCATGGTCCGTTAGAATAAGTGCAAAAGGTATCCCAGATTCACCTGCAGGTCCGATCACGGCTACGCGTGGGTTTTTTGCATCTAATTCTGCTTTTACAGCTACCTGAGTTGAATAGGTATCCATACCCCAAATATGCATAGCTGGGTGAATATCAACTTTTCCATTTATTATGCTTATATAGACAGGTGAATCAGCCTTCCCGGTGATCCACAACCCATCGTATCCAGCCATACGTAATTCTGGTCCCCAAAAACCTCCACAATTAGATTCTCCCCACAAACCAGTAGCAGGCGACTTGGCGCAAATCACAAAGCGCCCTACGGCAGGTCCAGAAGTTCCTGATAAAGGACCATTTAGAAATAGTAAAGGGGCTTCAGCTGATAATGGGTCTAGGGTTGGGGTTAATTCTTCATACAATAATCTTGCCCCTAATGATGCGCCCCCTAAATAATCAACCTCCCATTGACGGGGAACGATGTATTCATCAATAGCGCTGATTGAAAGATTAATTCGCAAGATAGGTTGCATAAAGATTCACCTTACAATCGATACATTAGGATTTTCACGTTGAGTTTAGCACAAAAATCCCCATTAAAAACCCAACCTTCCAGAAGCATCTGGAAGGATCAGCGTTGGATTTTAAAAGACTATTTCTATAGACTAATTATCTGATTGTAGTATATTCTATAAGATTAAATATGTTTCTGATAAACCCGATGATTCTTATATGCCTTACCACCGAGATTCTCTAAATCATGCCGCATTTGGACCGCAGTTTCTGCAACCTGAGTTAAGTCAGCATGCTCGAAATTATAGTCCCGCATGGTATTTTCCATTTCTACATATAACAATGCGTTTCCACCTACACCTTGATACTCAGGTAGCACGCCTGCACCATTTAATGAAATCCATTTTGTGCGCTTCATTTCCAGCATAATATCGATTAATCCAAAAGGAAGTAAGTGCCCCTTGGCACGTTGGAATGCAGCAGATAAGTCGGGGAAACCAAATAGAAATCCGATCGCATCGTCGTTGTGAGTGATTATCTTTATCAACCGCGGATCGGCGACAGTCAGTAGATTTTCTAAGAGAAAATCAATTTCTCTCTCTGTCAAGGGATAGTATTCCCAATTGTTTACAAATGAATCATTGTACAACTTCCCGATTCTCTTTGCCCAGGTCTTTAGATCATTTTTGGTTTTAAAAAGCTGCACGCCAAAATTATTGCGGGTTTTTACCCTCTCAACGATCTTGTAGATCCGCTCAGGCAAATGAAAATTCTGTCTGCTCATGTAGCATGAAACAAAATCAACTTCTTTAGTGAAGCCCAGATTCTCCACCAAGCGCACATAGTATGGATAGTTATAATTCATCATGCTCATGATCTGACGGTGTTCAAAACCTTCTACCTGGATCCCGTATCCATCGAGAGCACCAAAGCCTTTTGGCCCGACTATACGGTCAAGTCCTTTCCCTTTTGCCCAATCAAAGGCGCGTTCAAATAAAGCATTAGCAACTTCCTGGTCATCTTCACATTCAAACAGATAGAATTGTGCTTGTTTGGTCTTGTGGTATTCATTAAAACGTTTATTTTCTAGGGCTGCGATCCTTCCAACGTCGCGCCCATCCTTCGTGGCAATGAAAAAATCGGCATCGCTATGTTCATAGAATGGATGTTTCGACCTGTTTAATTGTGCTTCGGCCTCTATAAGGATTGGGGGTACCCACTGGGGATGATTTTCGTATAAACGATAAGGGATGCGTACGAACTGTTTTACTAACGCTTTATTATTGGTATCAATTTTATCTACACGTAACATTGTCTCCTCCAGCGATTGTTTATTTATTCAATAATTATCCGGTAACGTCATCACTAATTCTATCTAGCCTGGCGACCTCCTCAGTACTTAATTGCCATCCTAAGCCACCCGCGTTTTCTAGGGCTTGCTTTTTGTTCTTGGCACCTGGAATAGGCACCGCACTCTTACATATTAACCAATTTAATGCTACTTTTGCAGGGGTCATACCTGCATGAGCTTCACCAATCTCATGGAGCGCATCCGTGAGAGGCGCGATCCTGATCAGATATGTTTTATTATATCTCCATGACCGTAAACCCGGAGGTAAATTAGTAGGCGAATACTTCCCCGTGAGAATACCTTTTTCCAAAGGAGAGTAGGCGATAATTGTTACTTCTAATTTCTTACATAATTCAACCAGACCACTTCGTTCTGGATTTCGATCAAGCAAGCTGTACTTTACCTGATTTGAAGCCAATGTTATGCGACGCCTGGCGAGTGCCTCGAATGCTAATGAGGTTTGGTAAGGTGAGAAATTAGATACACCAACTGCACGGATCAGACCATCTGCGACCGCATCTGACATTGCGTCCATCCAAGATTGAATGGGTATCGGTGGAATAGGCCAGTGTATCTGGTACAAATCCACATGGGATAATCCCAATCGTTTGAGGCTTTTACGTAATGCCGACCTCAATTCACCCTTAGTAAGTCGCCACGGAAATGGCATGAATTTCGTGGCAACAACTACATTATTGGAAATTTCTTCAAGGTATTTACCAATATGCGTTTCTGACCTTCCATTACCATATATCTCAGCTGTATCAAAGAAGTTTATCCCTGCATCAAGGGTAGCCTGGAATACTTCTCGAATATCCTTGTCGACATTCGAATCGGATTGATCGTTTATTTTAATATCACCCCATTGCATAGTGCCTAATCCGATCGGCGAGATATTTATCTGTGTTTTTCCAAGAGGGACGAATTTTTCAGTCATCAATATAATCTCCAGTAGGATTAATCTCTCAAATCTTACACCTAATCCATATTTTCTGTATATAAAATACAGTCCAATTATTAGCGATCCGAGATAATTACTAATGATTTGGTATACTAGCGATATCCTAAATTTAGTATACGATTAACTAATACTTATGCCAGAAAAAACAGAATTTCTTCCCTTCCATGCGATTAATGAATTCATGCGTCCAGATTTCAGGCTGAATGTAATTCGAGAAACGCTCACAGCGCAAGCATCATTGGATGAGCCATGCGTGACTGAATTAAATCAACAAATAAAAAAAAGAGTGACCGTACCAGGGTTTCGGAATAGCGATAAAGCACCAGCCTTGATTAAAATTTTACCCACATCAAAGGCATTTGAGAAATATCCAGATCTGGTTGTAGCGATCCTCTCCTGTTGGGCAGAAACCCAATCAGAACTGCGGGATCAAGTTTACACATTATTAAAAACCCGGAATTGGTCGATGCTTTCAGAAAATGAGGGGATTAATGCTGCCTCGTTGAGCATTGACGCAATTAAAGAATGGCCAATATTCCCAATAAAAATGAATAGGGCAAGACTACCTGGCTTTTTTACCCATTGGCCTAAGGGTGAAGATTTCGAGACCTTATATAAAACTTTCACTGAACTTTTCCCTGACTCCAATGCAAGCATAGATAAAGTCAGCTTGATGGTTGTTTGGCTCAGCATGCGGTTGCCCTATCAGGTAGATGAAGACGCTGAAATTTCAGATGAAGAAAAAATTCCAGATGAGTCTTCAAAAGAGAGCCAGTAAAATTAGTTTATAACGTTGGTATAAATTATCATGGCAGAAATTGCAGTCGCTGAAAAAAACAAACGTTTTTATTTTAATTGGGTCCCGGATGTGGTCTTCCATCCTCGTAGGGCATTTCAGAATATTTCATCTTCAACGAATGCAGTTTGGCTTACCCCTTTACTCATATTGTCATGTTTAGTACTTATAAATGTGCTGGTTGCAGGGAGATTAAAGAGCCAGGCTGCATTAATAGGTGAAATTTCATACCCACCAGATTTCCAATACTACACTCCAGAACAGCAAGCTCAATATACACAAGCCATCCAATCCACTCAAGGGCCAGTATTTGTCTATGTTTTACCAGCAATTACCTCGTTATTGGGCGTCTGGTTTGGTTGGTTGATCCTGGGTGGAATATTACATTTAGTCACAACCCTTCTTGGTGGGCGAGGAAATACAGCGATTTCAATGAATATCGTCGCCTGGGGAAGCTTACCTTTAGCAGTACGAGCGATCGTTCAAATAATATACATGTTTATATCTAATAAAATAATAAGTAATCCGGGATTATCAGGTTTCAGTCCTGTAGGTGATAGTGGCTGGTTAATACTTATCAGTCAAATATTAAGATTAATCGATATTTATATTATTTGGCAAATACTTCTTCTCATATTGGGCGTTCGTCTATCTGCAGGATTAACCACCACGAAGTCATCCAGTGGAGTAATCTTTACCGTCATGCTCATCCTTTTACTACAAGCAGGTATATCTTATTTAGGCAGTTTGTTAGGAAACCTAACCATAACTCGCCCATTTTTCTTCTAGTGCCCATAGATAAGTAATACATAATCATATATGACTGATTCGTTCGTAAAAATTTCACAAATATATAAAGATTTCAATATGGGTCAGACGATGGTTCATGCTCTCGCTGGGGTTGATCTTGAGCTTGAGAAGAATTCATTCACTGTTTTGATGGGACCCTCTGGATCCGGAAAAAGTACACTACTTTATTTATTGGGAGGACTGGATAGAGCTACCCAAGGTCATATCGTAGTTAATGGGCAGGTACTGGATGAAATGGATGAAAACGCTTTGGCAATATATCGACGCCGGACGGTTGGTTTTATTTTCCAATCCTTTAATCTCATTGCCAATATGACAGCACAACAAAATGTAGCCTTTCCAATGCGATTCAATCATACGACAAGTCGTCTGCGAACTCAACGAGCAACTGTTGTTCTTAAACAGGTGGGATTGGAAGATCGGATGTCACATCGGTCAACCGAGCTCTCTGGTGGGCAACAACAAAGAGTGGCAATTGCACGAGCATTAATTAATGATCCGATGTTAATTTTGGCAGATGAACCCACTGGCAATTTAGATACCACCAGTGGGGCAAATATCATGCAATTGCTTTCTGAATTACACCGAAGCGGTCGTTCAGTACTTGTTGTAACTCATGATATACGGATGAAGCAATTTGCCACGCACCACCTGTATCTACTTGATGGGAGAATTGTGAGTGAAGATGAATATAATGCCGCTTCCATATTGCTAACAAACAAGGATTTAATGTCTTGAAATGCTTAAATATATTTGCTTTCTTCAGTAAAGGGTATTCGATGAATAGAAATCGGTCAATTCATATTAATATTCTTGTGCTCATATCTGTAATAACAGGGCTCTTTCTTTTTCCGATGGGGGTCAACGCTGCGTTGGTGATTAGTGGAGTGTCACCTGCCACGATATCTAATATTCAGAATAATACAATTACCATCACCGGGAATGATTTTGTAAGTGGCTCTACAGTTTCTTTGGATGGATATGGATCGTTAAGTACCTCATATTTCTCAAGCACAACCTTGATGGCAAATGTGCCTTCTGGTATTCCGATTGGAACATATACAGTATCTGTGATTAATCCTGATTTATCAACTGCATCACTTACCAATGCTCTTACAATAATCCTAGAGGCACCTACATCCACCCCAACTCAGACCATTGAACCTCCTAGAGATTATCAACGTCCAGTGGTGGTCGTTGATACTTATAGCCTGAGTCAGGATACGATTTCACCTGGCGATTCCTTTACCCTATTTGTAACTCTGTACAATGCTGGGCAGAAGTACGCAACAAATGTAGTTGCTACTTTTACGCCAGGGGAATTAATGCCTCGTGAAACAGGTGGGGTAGTTGCTGTAGGAGAGATTGCTCCAGGTAATCACCATGATTTTGGCCAGCCTTTCCTGCTTAATTCTGGAGTATGGGGATCAGTTACCTCGATCAATATGCTTGTCACTTATACTGATCAAACTGGAACCATGTATAGCGAAACATTCGCAATTACCTTATCCGTCTTTCATTCTTACTCCTCAGCAGTAACTCCTACACCCACCCCAACACAAAGCCCAACACCATCGGTTAAACCGCAACTTGTCATTACAGGTTATACGACTGATATCACTCCACTCCAACCTGGTGCACAATTTAATTTAGCGATTACCGTCCAAAATATGGGAAGTTCTACTGCCAAGCGTGTAACAATGATTGTTGGAGGAGGCAACAGTATTTCTGGTGGGGATGCCGGGACTCAACAGCCTGGAGGAATATCCGGAGCAAGCGGAGAGTTTACAAATTTTGCTCCAATTGGTTCATCCAATGTTCAATCTTTGGGAGATTTCTCTCCACATGACAGTATTTCTGCTTATCAATCCCTGATAGTTAATGTCAATACGACACCCGGTGCGTATCCATTAAAAATTTCCTTCGTATATATTGATGAGCAAAATCATATATTTGTTGACGACCAGGTCATTACCTTATTAGTCTACAGGCTGCCTTTGTTGGAAATTAATTTTTATCAGGACGTTTCCACACTTTATACTGGTCAGCCAAATACGCTGCCTTTACAAGTGGTTAATATGGGTCGCAACAGTATCGTTTTAGGGAATATGCGTGTAAATGGGTTAGGCGGTCAATTCAGTAATAACACTATTCTCGTCGGCACACTCGACCCAGGTGGTTACTTTACGCTTGATGCTACCTACATTCCTGACTCTCCCGGAACAGTTGATCTCATGGTATACATTGACTATACGAACGATTTCAATAAACCACAGGTGATCACAAAAACATTAACTGTTGACGTGATGGAACAGCCTATTATTGAACCACCATCAGACGGGAGCCAAAATGGTAGTATTGGTGTAACTACGTCATCCTCTGAGACATTTTTACAGAAGATATGGCGTTTTATTTTAGGATTGATTGGCCTGGATAGTGGTGTAAGCGCCACGCAGTCTTCTGGAAATAAGCCTCTAGAAACAGTCTCACCGGAACAACCAATTATTGTTCCAGTTCAGCCACCTTTAAAAGGTCCATAGATTTTAAGACGAATTCATGAGTTATTTTAAATGAGCTATTTTGATTTAATCGCACTCATCTTTGACAACCTGGGTAGACGAAAAGCTCGCGTTGCACTAACTGCAGTTGGTGTGATCATTGGAACTGCTGCAGTAGTAGTCCTCGTATCATTAGCAATCGGGTTGCAAAAAAATGCAACCCAGCAGCTATATGGAATAGGAGATTTGACCCAAATTCAAGTCTATCCAAATTATGGAGAGATGCCACTTGGTGCTTCCGGTGGGAAGGGTTTAATCAACGGACCCACGACTGTCCAAACACTAATAACAGACGACACGATTGCCCAGATTGCAGCCATTCCTGGTGTGGTTTCGGTCATACCCAGGGATTATATTCAAGGAGCTGCAATATTAAAATATAATCGCATGGAAACATATACTGGAATTATCGGTATTGGAGCCCAAGACTTGAGTTATCTGGGTGTTGATTTACAAGGCGGCGAGTATACACTCAACGCTGGAACTGCAGTGATTGGTGCCATGGTCCCAGGAACATTCTACAACCCTCAATGGCGTCCAGGTCAAGAAATGCCCACTCCACCTGATTTAATTGGACAAACCATCAAATTGGTACTCGTGAAATATGACCAAGAAG
>JBAPSY010000256.1:0-22407 GCA_049281855.1 Anaerolineales bacterium | reverse complement strand
GCGCCCAGTATTTTGTGATGTGAGACCAATTTCTTGCACAAATTGGCGCTCGATCAATTCATTTACCAGGCTGGAAACCGTGGTCTTGTTTAGACCTGTTGCTTCTGCCAGTGCAGCCCGTGAGATTGGGGCGTTCGTGCGCAGGTGGTTCATGATCACCGAAAGGTTGATTTCACGTACAAGGGATTGATCACCGGTGCGGAAGTGGTTTGTCGAAACCATATTGGTTCCAGGAAATCAACTTTTGGGGATTCAACTCATTTTTAAAATATAGTTGGTCGTATCAACAAACTAATTGTACAAGAGAATTGAAAAAAGTCAAGGTGTAACTCATAATTTTAATGATGAATTGAAGGTTGACCGCATTGGGAAATCAAAACTTGAGTCGTGGTGTTAGATTGATTGACAATCATCCAAGAGGATGATATCGTATGAATGTCGAGAACTTCCACAGGAGGACTGCACCTTAACTGACCATTTTCAAGCCTAAGAGCAGCAGATCCATCCATAAACTTTTTCCTACATAAGGAGATAAATCCATGATCAAGATCGGAATCAACACCGACAACTGGCGGCACGCGGACAAACCAATTGACTATTGCTTCGAGAAAATAATCAAGCAGGGTGTGGATTATTGCGAACTTGAAGCCGTAGGCGGCACCGAGTTCTTCACAGGCCTCGGCTTTGCACCTTTCATCCCGCTGGACAGCGACCCGCTGGAATTGCGTAAGAAACTCGACCAGTACGGCTTGAAAGTCTCGGAGTTCGATGTTTCCTTCCCCATCAACCGTTGGGAGTGCATTGACTTCATCCGCCGGGGCATTATCTTTGCCGGCCTGCTGGGTTGCCCGAGGGTGGATACCACCGATGGCCAGCACAAACTTCCCGGCCTCTCAGACAAAGAACAACTCGACCGCATCCGCTACCATCTGTCCCAGTGCGTCCCCGTCGCAGAGAATCACAAGGTGATCCTCAACGTGGAACCGCATGGCCCCTTCACCAATAATGTGGAATTTCTACTGGGGATCGTCGAACCGTTCCAGTCTGAGTACGTTCAGATCAACTTCGACACCGGCAACACTTTCATTGCCGGCAACGACCCACTCACCTTCCTGAAAGACGTGCGCAAGTACGTTAACCATGTACACGTAAAGGACGTCAGCAAGGGTTTGGCTGATGCCGTGCGAGGCAAGGAGACCGGTATCTCGGCCTCGGTGGTGCCCATTGGGCAGGGAGTCAACGCCCCCAACATCGCCGGGTGCATCCAGTATCTCAAGCAGACAAATTGGGACGGTGTCCTCTCCATCGAGAGCGACGGCGAAGAGAACATACAACCCTCGGTAGAGTGGCTACGGAAACAGGTCGGATAAGGAGATCCAGGCTATGAGCGGAAAAACCATCGTCGTGCTGGCGACCCTGGATACGAAGGGGCGCGAAGCACAGTTTTTGCGCGAACAGATTGAGAAGTTTGGCGACAAGGCATTAGTGGTTGACACGGGTGTAACCGGCGTTCCTGGCACGCACCCGGATGTCACCCGTGAAGAGGTAGCCGAGGCGGGTGGGATGCCGCTGGCTAAAATATTGGAACATCCGTCGCGTGATGTTGCCGCACCCGTGATGGCCGAAGGTGCGACGAAGATAGTCACCCGGCTGGCGGAGGAAGGCAAGGTCCATGGCATTGTGGCAATGGGAGGGACGCAGGGAACCACTCTCAGCACCCGGGTGATGCGTGCGCTCCCGTACGGCTTCCCGAAAGTGATGGTGTCCACCATGGCTTCCGGCAACGTCGGTCCGTGGGTAGACATCCGGGATATCACCATGATGTTCTCGGTGACCGATATCATGGGGTTGAATCCGGTAATGCGTAAGATTCTTGCAAACGCTGCCGGAGCGGTGTGTGGCATGGCCGGGGTGGAGATGAAACTAGAGCGCACGGAGAAACCACTTGTCGCTATCACCACCGTGGGCATCACCACCAAAGGCGCAATGAAAGCCGCCGATGTACTGGAGGCCGCCGGCTTCGAGACCATCATCTTTCACGCCATCGGCCCCGGCGGGCGCGCTATGGAGCAAATGATGAAGGAAGGCCTCATCGGTGCCGTGCTGGACTACTCCACCATCGAGGTGTCCAATGAGATGTACCATGCCCTGCTGGCGGGCGGCCCCGACCGTTTGACTACCGCCGGCAAACTCGGCTTGCCGCAAGTACTGTGTCCCGGTGCGATTGAGGTGCTGGTGTACAACGAACCGGAGACTGTGCCACCGCCTTTCAACACGCGTACACTCATCCGGCACAGTCCTCAGATCACTGACGTGCGTCTGAATAAAGAGGAGATGGCGGAGGTGGGCAGGGAAGTGGCCCGCCGTCTGCAATTCACAAAGGGTGACGCCATATTCCTGATTCCGAACGGTGGCTACGACAGTTACGCTGTGGAAGGCATGGGCTTCTATGACCCTGAGGCTGACTTGGCATTCGTGGATGCCCTGAAGAAAAACTTGCCGAAGAACATCCACTTGGTCGAGCGAGGCACACACATCGAAGACCCGGCATTTGCGGTCGAAGCTGCTCAGATGCTGATTGATCTGATTCGGGCTTAAAGTTAGGAGGTTATTATGGCAAAACGGTACACTCGTCAACAGTTTCTCGACCGCCTTTGGGGCGAGATCAAACGTGGTAAGCCGTTAGTGATGACCGGCGCGGGTAACGGTATTGCGGCCAAGTTCATCGAGCGCGGAGGTGTCGACATCCTAGGTGTGTATAACACCGGCTACTTCCGCATGCAGGGCTACGGCTCGCTGGCCGGCATGTTGCCTATGGCCGATGCCAACGAGATGGTCTATCAGGTCGGCAAGCGGGAGGTTCTACCACAGGTCAAAGAAACACCGGTCATCGCCGGACTGAATGGCGTGGACGTTCTGCGCGACATGCGGTTGTTCCTCGAAGATATCCAGCACATAGGCTATTCGGGCGTGCATAACTTCCCCACCGTGGCGTGGTTCGACGGAGACTTCCGGAAAACGCTGGAAGGCACCGGGTTGGGCTATCAGCACGAGATTGACATGCTCAACTACGCCCACGAGTTGGACCTGCTGACCATCGGCTACGCTTTCAACGAAGTGGATGCCGATCGGCTGATGCGCGACGCCGCGCCCGATATTTTCATCTATCACGCCGGCATCACGCGCGGTGGTTCTACCGGCTACAGCGCCAGCCAGGGGCTGGAAGACATGGCGAAGCGCAGCCAGTCGCACTATACCCTCGCCAGGAAGTTGAAACCCGATGTGATTCTGCTGGCGCACGGCGCAGCGCTGGTAAATCCGGATGACGCTCAATACATGCTCGACCACACCGACTGCCACGGAATTCAGTTGGGGTCGAGTATCGAGCGCATGGCGGTGGAAGTTCCGCTGCAGGAGCGCGCAGCCTCGTTCAAGGACATTCACTATCCGGAAGGTGTGAAACGCTGGTGAGCGTGAGTCTGCGCGTCGTCTTCTTTGGAAACTCGCAGAGCTTATTCAGCAACCGATTCTTTAGTCCTTTGCTCGACGCGCCATGCAACCTGGTTGGGGTAGTGGATGTGCCGCCCGCAAAACGGCAATCCACCAATCCCTGGACTACGACTGGCTTTCCCAGTTTTGTGGATGCAGCGCGCGTGCGGGGAACGCCGGCCTTCGAACCGTCCAACCCAAACACGCCCGACTTCGCAAGATCGCTAGCCGCCCTCGTCCCCGACCTCTTTCTCGCTGCTGGATACATGTTCCTACTCAAACCACAACTGCTCTCCATCCCACGCATTGTCGCGATCAACTTCCACGCATCGCTCCTTCCTGCCTATCGAGGCAAGCACCCGGTGTTCTGGGCACTGCGAAACGGGGAACGCCAGGCTGGTCTGACCGCACACGTGATGGATCCGCGTTTTGATACCGGCGACATTTTGTATCAAGTGCGGGTACGCACACACAAACGGGACACGGTGAGCACGCTGTACGACCGTATCATTGAGAAGAGCGTATCGCTGGTTCCCCGTCTGATCACAGACGCGGTGCAAGGCACATTGCGCCCGATACCACAGCCGGAAGCCAGTGCCTCATATTTTTCCTCGGTGGGCGACGAAAACTTCCACCTCGACTGGGCTCGCTCGGCGGAGAGCCTACAGTGCTGGATACAGATCTCTCCGGGAGAATGCTGGGGGATGGTGGGAGGCAAGCGCGTGTACTTCATGGATGCGGAGGTCATTCGTTACCAAGATGCAGCGACCCCTGGTCAGTTGATCCAACTGGGAAGATACACCTCCACGCTAGCGACGGGCGAGGACGCCCTGGTTTTACATTGGGTACAGCCCGAGGGAGAGGGTAAACGTCCGCTCTCGCAGCTGTGCGCTGAATTAGGGCTGAAGGTAGGAGATGTATTGGGACAGACGGAGGACAATGCCGCTTGCCTCGTTTGTTGATTTGATGGCTGATGCAGAGCGCGGGGGCTACGCGGTCGGCTACTTTGAAAGTTGGAACATGGAGTCGCTGCTGGCAGTATGCGATGCTGCCGAAGCAACGCACTCCCCAGTCGTGTTGGGATTCAGTGGTATCTACGTACCCCATCCAGCGCGGGTGGTGCGAGAGCCGCTCAGCCTGTATGCCGCACTCGGCCTTGAAGCCATCCGTGGACTCTCAGTTCCAGCCTGTCTCGTGTTCAACGAGTCACCAGACATCGATTGGGTGTTGGAAGCCATTGGATGCGGCTTCGGCCTCGTGATGTTCAGTGACGAAACGCTCGGCTTCGACAGGCAGGTCGAGTTGGTTCGGCGGGTGGTCGGGGTAGCGCACGATACCGGGGTGGCAGTGGAAGGAGAAGCCGGATCACTCCCCGGAGTGGGAGGCGAACTCTCAGCCCTGCCTGACGACCTGCATCTCACCGATCCTGCTCGCGCCCAGGACTTTGTCGAGCAAACCGGCGTGGATGCATTCGCAGTGAACGTGGGGCAGGCACATCTGCATGGACGGAGGCAAGTTCGGTTGAATTTAGCGCGCATCGTGGATCTCAAACAGTCTCTCAAGGTTCCGATGGTTCTGCATGGCGCTAGTTCGGTAGATCGCACAGATTTGAACGCAGCCATTCGGCTGGGCATCCGTAAAATCAATGTGGGTAGTGCACTCAAGAGCGTATACTTCGAGGCTGTGCGCCGGGCAATTGAGCGAGTCGGGGACAGTTACAATCCGTACGAGGTGGTCGGCTCCGGGCTAGCGGGCGATATCCTCACTGCCGGGAGGGTGGCTTTGCAGAAAATGGTGGAAGATTGGATGATTTTATTAAAGGGTGAAAGGAATTATCTTTGATATATAACATTATCATTCCAGCTCTCGGTGCAACGGGTGGCGACATGGTGTTTGAGGAGTGGCGGGTACAGCCCGGCCAGTTCGTGAAATCTGGGTCAGCGTTGTTCGTGGTGACGACCGATAAAGCTACAGTGGAGGTGGAAGCGTTTCGTGATGGCTATTTGCGCGAAACACAGGTTTCCCCCGGAGCGATAGTTTCCGTGCAAATGGTCATTGGTCGGATGACTGACACGCTGGAGGAACCGTTGAGCGATGGCTCAGTGAGGGAGGCAGTCGGGATGGAAGACCGGATCACACAAACGGATGACCTTCCGAAGACAGGTAATGGGCATCCCCGACGTATTCTGGCCTCCCCTTTGGCACGCCGCATGGCAGCAGAACTTGGCCTAGACCTAGCGTCCATAAAAGCCAGCGGCTCTGAGGGGCAGATCCTAAAACGCGACATTGTGCGGTCTGCCGAGCAAACGCGTGTGGAAGGCGGAGTGCGACGCATACCTCTCTCGCCAATGCGGCGGGCAATAGCTCAACGTACGCAGCAGAGCAACACTGAAGTACCACATTTCCACGGATCGGCAGTGATTGACATGACCGAGGCAAAGGCCATGCTCAAGCAGGCTGTGGCGTGGGCTGAGAAAAACAAATGGGTCGCGCCGACGATAACCGACCTTTCTCTCCACGCGGCTGCGCTGGCTTTACGGCAGACTCCCGCCCTTAACGCCTCGTTTCGCGGTGAGGAGATTCTATACTTTGACAATATTCACATCGGGTTAGTGATTGGGCTACCGGAGGGCATGTTAATTCCGGTGGTGCGTCACGCTGACCGGCTGAATCTGTTCGCTCTGGCTGCGACAACTCACCGGTTGCGTACAGGCGCCGTGGCCGGACAACTATCAAGTTCGGAGTTAAGTGGGGCAACGTTTACCGTTTCCAACCTAGGCATGTATGGGCTAGATAGTTTCACCGCCGTGATTAATTCACCGGAGGCCGGCATCCTCTCTCTCGGTGCGGCGAAGGAACAAGCGGCACCATGGCAGGGAAATATCACTGTGCGCTGGCAGATGACGGCGACGATCACCGTGGATCATCGTGTCGTGGACGGTATCACTGTGGCAAAGTTTCTGGACGAGTTCAAGCAATTGCTAGAGAACCCGCTATTCCTCGCGCTCGAGATCCCGCAGGAGGGCATCAAATGACGGAGCTGTTCGGTCTACCATTGGAGACTATGCGCGAGATGTACCGGCGGATGGTGTTGATTCGCCACTTCGAGGATCAACTGTATGCCCTCTTCCTGCAAGGAGTGGTCCCCGGTACGTTGCATCAATATCAGGGGCAGGAGGCGGTGGCAGTGGGCGTGTGCACGGCACTCCGTCCGGATGATGTGATCTTCAGCACTCACCGGCCTGTGGGACATTTCCTCGCGCGCGGCAGTGCGGCGCGGGGTATCGCCGCGGAAATCATGGGTAAGGCTGCCGGATGCGCAGGAGGCAAAGGTGGACAAATGCATCTCACTGATATGTCCATAGGTGCTATGCCCTCCAACGCCGTCGTGGGTGCGAACATTCCCATCGCAACCGGCGCGGCGCTGGGATTTCAACTGCGTGGTCAGGATCGCGTAGTGGTGAGTTTCTTCGGCGATGGCGCTTCAAACACAGGCGCATTTCACGAAGGTATCAACCTCGCGGCGGTGAAAGACGCACCTGTCATCTTTGTTTGCGAGAACAACCAATACGGCGCTTCCACCGCAATCTCTTCGATGATGCGGATTACCGATATCGCTGACCGCGCGGCTGCCTATGGCATTCCGGGCTGCGTGGTGGATGGAATGGACGTTCTTGCCGTCTATCAAGCGGCGCTGGAGGCAGTGGAGAGAGCTCGGCAGGGCAATGGCCCGACTCTGCTGGAGTGCAAGACATACCGATATGCAGGCCACTCGCGCGGCGACCCTGGGGGCTACCGGCCGCGTGAGGAGGTAGAGCGTTGGCGCGAACGCGACCCAATTCATCAAATGCGGACGTTGCTGATCAAAGAGCGCGGGCTGTCCGAAACAGAGTTGATGTCCATCGAGAGCACCTGCCAGTTGGAGGTCAGAGAGGCGATTGAGTTTGCTCTCAACAGCCCGGAGCCTGCGATTGAAGAGACGTATCTGAACATATATGCGGAGGACAAGTGAGCACCCGCGAGATGACCATGGTCGAGGCTCTGCGCGATGGATTGCGCGTGGCAATGCGCAGCGACCCGGCAGTTTTCCTCATCGGCGAGGACCTCGGCGTACCGGGTGGATTTGGCGGAGGTTTTACCGTTACACTTGGTTTGGCAGATGAATTCGGCCACGGGCGCGTGATGGACACACCCATCTCCGAGATTGCCATTATTGGCGCAGCCGTCGGGGCTGCGCTGGTCGGGATGCGCCCTGTGGCTGAGATGCAATACGGAGACTTTGTCTTCTGCGGTATGGATCAAGTGGTCAATCAAGCCGCGAAGATGCATTACATGAGTAACGGGCAGGTCTCCATACCGATGGTCCTGCGCCTGCCGGTGGGTGCATCTGCACGGGGTGCGCAACACTCGCAGAGTACTGAAGCATGGTTCATGCACACACCTGGTTTGAAAGTCGTGTGCCCCTCCAATCCATACGACGCCAAAGGACTCCTGCTCGCCGCCATTCGCAACAACAACCCGGTTATCTTCCTGGAGCACAAATTGCTTTACGGCGGAAAGGGCGGGCGCAAGGAATCATCTTCGGCGGCGCGTGTAGCCGGCGTGCCAGATGAGGACTACGAAGTTCCACTCGGCACCGTGGCCGTCAAACGCGAGGGTAGCGATTTGACTCTTCTCGCCAACATGCTCATGTTGCACCGGGCAATGGATGCGGCGGAAGTACTGGCGCACCGAGGTATTCTCGCTGAAGTGATTGACATGCGTTGTCTCGTCCCGCTGGATATGAAGCCGCTCATCACCTCCGCACAGAAAACCGGGCGCGTACTGATTGTGGAGGAAGACAACCTGACCGGCGGCTGGGGTGCGGAGGTCTCCGCCCGGCTGACCGAGGCCGCCTTCTTCCATCTGGATGCTCCCATCACCCGAGTGGCTGCACCCGACACACCCACGCCGAGTGCGCCAATACTAGAGCGTGAGTACGTCCCCTCGGTGGAGCGCGTGGTTGAGGCGGTGATGCAGATGATGGCAGGATGACACGGCACGTTCTTCACTCGGCCGATATCTACTCGAAACAGGGGAGGCCGCGATGAAGCGATTAATGTGCACCTACATTTCTGATTGAGTGCAGATCTTCCTCTGGAGATTGTGTCACAAGTTAGTTGCGATCATTGAAAGGCTGGCTATTATAACCGGCAGGAAAGATCCAAAAGCATTCTTCCCTACCTTCCCAATGAAGGCGCTTGCATATCCCAAGCGTGAAGCTAAGACCCCAATATTTGCAGGAGCAATGATCGGTTTAGGGTGAAAAGCAATCGTAAGAGGTTTCGCAAAACAGAGATAATTGAAATAGTTTCTTGACACCAGTTTCTTAGCACAATATAATATGGTCAAGTGGTCAGGTCACTTGACCTCATTCAACTTAGGTACGTTATTCAGAGAATCCTTACATGACCGAACTACCTGCTGACTCATCGGTATTTGGTATCTTCAACCGAGATTTACTCCCCGATCGCATCGCAGAACGTTTGGTTTCGTTGATCGCTGAGCGCAAGCTACGCCCTGGCGAAAAACTCCCTTCGGAACGCGATCTCGCTGCCATGATGCAGGTTAGCCGCCCCTCTCTACGCGAGGCATTACGGGCGCTGGATATGATGAAGATTGTTGAAATACGGCATGGCTCGGGTACCTTTGTGGCCTCTCTCAAGCCTGAAAGGCTGGTCGAGCACTTCGATTTCGTTTTCTCCCTAGATGATTCCACCTTCGCTCAGGCATTGGCTGCCCGCGCCATGCTGGAGCCCAGCCTGGCAGCTGCAGCGGCGCAGAATGCAACCGAGGTTGAACTCGCCGCAATCGCCGATTGTATGGAACGCGCCGCAATCTCCGTCCATGATCCGAAACTTTTCCTCGAAGCTGATCTTGAACTACACCAGTTGATTACTGCCGCCGTTCATAATCAAATCATTGCTCGCTTCATGGGCACTCTTTGCAGGTTGGGATTAGCCAGCCGCATGCGGACAGTCGGCCTAAGAGGCGTCCGTGAACAGTCACTGCAGGATCACCAGGCAATCGTTGACGCGCTGCTTCGCCGCGATCCGGAGGCAGCTGCCAGCATCATGCAGAAGCACATCAATAATATCAGCAAGAGCTTGAACGAGAGTGTCGTTCAAGAGAGTGGTGAGTCTAATCGAATCGAGGGTTAAAATGTCACAAATCACATCGTGGGATGAGTTTCCAGCTTATGAGTACGTGCCAAACGTATTCCGTCAGGCAGTCTCCGGTCAGAAAGTGATGATGACTCGCATCACCTACACAGGCCAGGTGACCATTCCGGAACACCAACACGATGCAGAACAAGTCATGCTGGTGGTTCAGGGAAGGCTATGGGCTAAGGTTGGTGATGAGGAGCAAGAGGTTGGACCAGGAGCACTGCTCATTGTCAACTCAAATGTCGTCCACTCCTTCCGCAAACTCAGCGAAGAAGATGTCATTTTCCATGAGTGTTTTGCACCTATCCGGCTGGAATATCTTATCGGCTATAAAGGGCCCGACCCGGCATTGGCCATGATCAAACAAGGCTTGACCGAGACGGGCCGATAATATGTACCGGCAATACGGTTTTAAGTCCCCGGCTGAAGCGTTGGCAGTTAGCGCCGATGAGGCAGTACGGCTGGCCAGCGAAATTGGCTTCCCGGTTGTTCTTAAGATCGCTTCCCCCGACATTCTGCACAAAACGGATATAGGCGGCGTGGTGCTCAACCTCCATAGCGCCGACGAAGTCAGGCAGGGTTTTCACCGCATTCTGGCTGCGGTGCAGGCTACCCAACTGGGAGCTCGGATCGATGGTGTCCAGGTACAGGAGATGGTGACCTGCGGCGTCGAAGTCATTATCGGTTTGCTCGATGATCCCCAATTTGGCTCGGTGATCATGTTCGGGCTCGGCGGCATGCTCACGGAGGTTCTGGAAGACGTGAGCTTCCGAGTACTACCCATCGTCCGCTCAGATGCACAACAAATGATCCACGAGATCAAGGGGCACAAAGTCCTCCAGGGATATCGCGGTCAGCCGACCGTTTCGGAAGACATGCTGGTCGAGCTGTTGCTGAATGCCAGCCGGATGGGACTGGACCACACCGGCGCACTGGAGGCGGTGGACCTCAACCCCATTGCTGTCTGGGGCAATGAGCACCGCGTCCTGGATGCGAAGGTGATCTGGCGCCAGACCCCCAAACCAGTCATAGCCCCCGCACCTGCCCGCACGCAACACCTGAAGAAATTTTTCAAAGGCCAAGCGGTGGCGGTTGTCGGCGCTTCGGCCACACCCGGTAAGGTGGGTTACTGCGTGCTCGATAGTCTGGTCCACTACGACTATACCGGCAAGGTGTACCCGATAAACCCCGGCCGGACAGAGATCATGGGCAAGAAATGTTACCCCACGCTCTCGGCGGTGCCCTATCCGTTGGATGTCGTGGTAGTGGCCGTCGCCCTAAATATGGTTCCCCAACTGATTGAAGAATGCTCTATTTTGGGTGTGCACAATATGGTCATCATCTCCGGCGGAGGCAAGGAACTGGGAGGCGACCTTGTGGCGCTGGAGCGGCAGATCCAGGAGATGGCAGCGGTGCACGATGTTCGGCTCATCGGCCCCAACTGCATCGGCGTCTTCGACGGTCATTCACGCATGGATACCTTCTTCCAGGTGCAGGAACGGCTGCAACGGCCAGTCGCTGGATCCATTGCCATGATCACTCAGTCCGGCACGGTGGGGTGTATCTTCCTAGAACAAGCAGCAGAACTCGGGATCAGCAAGTTCGTCTCCTATGGCAACCGCACCGATGTGGATGAGACTGATTTATTGGCCTATCTGGCCGATGATCCCGAAACCGACATCATCGCGATGTACGTAGAGGGGTTAGAGGACGGTCGTCGGTTGCTGGAAACGGCCAAACAGGTGACGCATAAAAAGCCGGTCGTTGTGCTCAAGGTCGGCCGGACTGAGCGTGGAGCCCGCGCTTCACTGTCACACACTGGCTTTTTCGGTGGATCTTACGGTGTGGTCCAAGGTGCGTTCCGCCAAAGCGGCATGATCCCGGTCAACAGCATGGAGGAATTGATGGCGGTGTCCAAAGCGTTGGCGAAGCAGCCGAGGGCGCCAGGCAACCGGGTGGCTATGATCAGCAATGGCGCGGGTTCGATGGTGCAGGGTATTGACCTGCTCAAAATCTACGGACTGGATATGCCCGACCTGGGCTCAGACACCATGCGGACGCTGAAGGACTGTTATCCGGCGTACTTCATCATCCAGAACCCAATCGACGTGACCGGTTCTGGCACCAGCCGCGACTATGAAGCCGGCATTGAGGCGCTGTTGCGCGATCCCAGCATCGACATCGTCATGCCCTGGTTTGTCTTTCCCGACACGCCCTTGGAGGAAGATATCGTCCAGAAGTTGGGCCAGCTGAATCGCAAGTATGGCAAGCCTATTTTGGTCGGCGCGATGGGAGGGCTCTACACCCAACGCATGGCGAAGGCGATTGAAGCGGTAGGTGTGCCGGTGTTCCAGTCCATTAGCGACTGGGTTGGGGCTGCCCGTGGCTTGGCCTTTCATACGATGAAACTATCCGCCTAAACGTCATAATTGGCGTTATATATTTTAGCTCTTGCCTGACAAACTACTAATAAAGGATATCACTTATGACAACTCCGTGGAAGACCGACAAGTATTTTGTTAGCCCGCTGAACTACCTGCCGGAAGTAACCAAAGATTATCATCTACCCGCCAAAATCAAGATCCACGATATTACACTGCGCGACGGGGAACAGGAGACTGGCATTGCGCTGCGCAAGGATGATAAAGTCGCCATTGCCGAAGCGCTGGCAGAAGTCGGCGTCCACCGCATCGAAGCTGGCATGGCCGCCGTATCCAAACAGGACGAAAATGCCATCCGCGAGATAGTAAAGCGCAACCTAGGGCCTGAGATCTTTTCCTTCTGCCGCTGCATCCTCGACGACGTTCGCCTGGCGGCAGACTGCGGCGTTTCGGGCGTCATCGTGGAGATTCCCAGCAGCGAACACATCATCGAATACGGTTATCAGTGGCCGCTCTCGAAGGCAATCCAGGCTTCAGTGGACACCACCCGGCTGGCCCACGAGCTAGGCCTCTATACGGTATTCTTCACGATTGATGCCACCCGAGCCGACTTTAATACGCTGTTCCAGATCATCGAAACAGTAGCCGCGGACGGTCACATGGACGCCATGACCCTGGTGGACACGATGGGTGTGTCTACCCCAGCCGCCATTCGCTACTATGTGCGCACGATGCGCGCCCGGCTGAAGCGCCCACTGGAGGCTCACTTCCACAACGATTTTGGCCTTGCCAATGCTAACAGCTTGGCGGCCCTGGAAGAGGGCGCTGAAGTGGTACACTCCACCGTGCTCGGCATGGGGGAGCGCGCCGGTCAGGCCTCGACCGAGCAACTGGCGCTGGCGCTTGAACTGATGTATGGTGTCAAGACCGGCATTAAGCTCGACCGGCTTTACCACCTGACCCAGGTAGTGCAGAAACTCACCGGTCGCGTGACGCCGCTCAATCAACCAGTTGCTGGTGCAGATATGTATAAGCTTGAATCCGGCATTCCCGCCAACTGGTGGCTCAAGTGCAAGGACGCACATCCCACCGAGGTCTTCCCCGTGTTACCCTCGCTAATTGGACAGAGCGATGTGGAGGTTGTGCTGGGCAAAGGTAGCGGGACCGACTCTGTAGCCTACTGGCTCTGCCGCATTGGCCAGCCCGTTCCGCCTCTCGATCAGCTCCTGGAATTGACCATGCAGGTCAAGGAGATTTCAATGGAGAAGCACGGACTACTCACGGAGGCTGAGTTCCGCGAGTTGGTGGATCGTTTCCCCGCAGCGCGGGCCTGAAGCCCAGGCAGCCGGGATTACCGGGTAGACAAACGGCACCCGCCGCGGCTCTGGAAGAGAGTCGGGCATGCCTTTCGACATATTCTCATATTATTCTAGGAGGTGTTAATGTGACTACACAGGTGTATTTCCGGCCGCGGTCATTGGCCGAAGCGCTGGGCTTGCTAGACGAGCACGGTCCGGCGATGTTGGTGATGGCCGGCGGTACCCTGGTGATGCCACTGATCAATAAGGGCGTCTCGCACCCCGAAAAGGTCATGGGCTTGCGCCAGGCGGGTATCGACTACGTGCGCCTGGTGGATGGCGGGGTCCAAATTGGCGCAGCGGCCCCGCTCTCGCGGGTGCGCGCCGCGTCCGGCATACCCATGCTGGCTGAGGCGGTCAAGAATGTGGCCGGCTGGGCAGTGCAAAACATGGGTACGGCAGGTGGAAACTTGTTTGCACCGCCACCGGCCGGAGACTTGGCTGTGGCGCTGCTGGCGCTCGACGCGCAGGTCAAAGTCGCCAGCCACCGTCGGGGTGAGCACCTGGTACCCCTCGCCGAGTTTTTCACGGGCTTTCTCACCAACTGCCTGGCGCCCGATGAGCTGGTGGTGGAGATCCAGGTGCCCAAGCCCGTCGGCAAAACTGTGCTGCTCAAGTATGGTCGTCTCTACACCAACACGCCGGCGATTGTGAGCGTTGCAGTGCGCCTGGTAGCCAAGAATGGCCATGTTAAAGACGTGCGCGTGGTCCTCAATGCGGTCGGCCCGCATCCGTTCCGCGCCCGCCAAGCCGAGACAGCCCTCCAGGGAGCCGCACTTCAGGCGGAGATCTTTGCCACTGCGTCCACCGCTGCCGCAGCTGAGTGTGAACCGTTTACTGACCCCATCGCCAGCGCTGATTACCGACGCAAGATGACGGGCGTCTTTGTCCAGCGCGCACTGGCGCAGGCTGCCGCCTAGGAGACACAATATGGCATCCAAAATTGTCACCTTTACGCTCAACGGTCACGAGACCGAAGTATTAGTGAAGCCGCTCACTACGCTGGCGAAAGCCCTGCGCGAGAAGCTGGGCTTCACCGCCACCAAGTGTGGCTGCTATGAAGGGAACTGCGGGTCATGCACCGTCATCGTTAACGGCGAACCGGTGCTATCATGCATCTTGCCCGTCGAAGAGGTAGAAGGGCAGAGCGTTCTGACGCTCGAAGGGATCACCCCTTCAGAAGGTTTGCACCCGCTCCAGCAAGCCTTCCACGAAAGCTTTGCCGTGCAGTGTGGCTTTTGCACGCCTGGCATGTTGATGATCAGCAAGGCGCTCCTGGATAAAAACCCGCACCCCACCCAAGCCGAGATCGCCGAAGCGCTCAGCGGCAACCTTTGCCGCTGCACTGGCTATGATCCCATCATTGCCGCGGTGCAGCAGGTCGCTGCAAGCCCCAATGGTAACCAAGGAGGTACCCATGAGTGAACAACCGCTCAACGTCGTCGGGCAGTCGGTGCTGCGCCGTGATGGGCTCAGCCACATCACCGGCAAGACACAGTATGTCGACGACATTCAATTTCCGGACATGCTTTACCTCAAGATGGTGCGCAGTCCGCTGCACCATGCCCGCATCCGCAGTATTGACTTCTCGGAAGCCGAGAAGGTGCCGGGGTTTGTCCGCGCTTTTACATACAAGGATGTGCCCAAGAACATCTACACCATCCTGTGCCTGATCGGCGTCGGTCCGGACGAAGAGCCGGTGTTGGCCGAGAAGGAAGTGCTCTTCAAAGGTGAGCAGATTGCGGCCATTGTGGCGCAGAGCGAAGAGGCTGCCATCGAAGCCGCCGCGCAAGTGAAGCTCGACCTGGAGGAGCTACCGGCTGTCTTTGATGTTGAAGATGCCCTCAAGCCGGGCGCGCCCATCCTCAAACCATGGGGAACCAATTATTTTGTCTACGAGGGGCACCACTGCCGCCGCGTCCGCTTTGGCAATATCGAGGAAGGCTTTTCCAAAGCTGACTATATCGTGAAAGGCTGTTATGAGCCGAAACCCATCGAGCACGCGCCACTGGAGACCACAGGCTGCGTGGCCAAGCCCGAGGCCAATGGACGCATCACGGTCTACACCAACACCCAGGCACTCTACTTCTCGATGGATAATACTGCCCTGATCCTGCAAGTGCCGTTCAACAAGCTGCACTTTGTGGGTGGCAGCGTGGGTGGCGCCTTCGGCGGTAAGGTGGACGTGATTGTGGAGCCAATCGCTGCACTGGCCGCTATGCACACCGGGCACCCGGTCAAATACCTGTACACTCGCGAAGAAGAGTTCCATGTCTCGTCCACACGCGTGGCCTATCGAATCTACTTCAAAGACGGCGTCACCAAAGACGGCCACATTGTGGCTCGCCAGGTAACCAGCTACGCCGACTCAGGCGCCTACAACCGCCACACACCCTACGCGGTGACCAAGCATGCCGCCAATATCTCCGGCCCCTATGCCATCCCGAATGTTCATATCGATGCCCACTGCGTCTACACCAACCGGGTGCCCACCAGCGCCATGCGCGGCTTTGGCGTCACCTCGGCCTCCTTTGCCACCGAATTGCAGATGGACAAGATTGCGCGCACGTTGGGGATGGACCCCTACGAAATCCGCCTGCTGAATGCCTACCGGAACGGCGATATGCGCCCCTACCAGAAGGTCGTCGGCGATGCCACCTTGGTGGAGGTGATCAAGAGCGCGGCTGAGATGGTGCACCATCCATTGGGCGAGCGCTTCCAGGCAATGACCTCCTGGGACCGGGCAAATTCACCGGCGCAGCCGAAACCCGTATCTGCAGAGAAGAGGAGCTGACATGGCTATGTTAAAAGGCACGGGTATTTCGTCCGTCAACTACCCCACCGGCATGAACCTGGGCGGCGACCCCACCCAGGCGCTCATCCACATGACCACCACCGGCACTTTCGTCATCAGCCTGGCCAGCTGTGATCTTGGCCAAGGCCTGAAGACGGTGCTGGCGCAGATCGGCGCCGAATCGTTAGGCGTTCCCTTTGAGAACGTCCTCATTGACACTGGCGACACCGACACCGGCCCGCACTGCATGGGCACCTTTGCCAGCCGTACCACGCACCGCGCGGGTAACGCAATCATCATGGCGGCGCAAGAAGCCAAGAAGACCATGCTCGAGATCGCGGCCGATGAGCTGGAAGCGCGTCCCGAAGATATGGAGACTGACGGCCAGGGTTTCGTGCGCGTTAAGGGTTCGCCTGACCGCAAGATCCACCTAGTAAACCTGGCGTTGGCCGGTCACTTCAAGTATGGCAAAACTGTAGCCGGACGCGGCATCTTCTTCAAGCCCAACCTGGGCATTGACCCAGAGACCGGCAAAATGGACCCCGACTCCACCGAAGCACATGCCTGCGTCGTGGCCGAAGTGGAAGTGGACACCGAGACCGGTGACGTGAAGGTGCTGAAGCTGCAAAGCGTCTATGAGATCGGCCGCCAGGTGAACCCCAAACTCGTCGAAGGGCAGATTAAGGGTGGCTCGGTGATGGGTCTAGGACACGCACTGTACGAGAGTACCGAGCCCTACTATCCCAACCCCGAGCACCGGCCGGGCGGCTTCTTTGAATACGTTCTGCCGCTGGCGCCCGATGTGCCTCAAATGGAGAGCCGGGTGCTGGAATTTCCGTCTGAGAACGGGCCGTTTGGCGTGAAGGGCTTTGGTGAGATGACGGCCAACGCGCCCATCCCGGCCATCGTCAACGCCATCAACAATGCGTTGGGCACTGATATTGCCACGCATCCGGTGACGCCGGAAGTGGTACTGCGGGCGCTGGACGCAAAACAATCCAAAGCATAATCACACTAATAGGAAACAACATGCTCAAGAATTTTTCCCTATTGAAGCGTAAGGAAGGTATGAGCCTGGCCGATTTTCGCAACTGGGCGCTGGAAGAACATCCCGAGCTGGCCAAGAAGCTGCCCGGTCTACGGCACTATCACATGAGCGTGCTGCTGGATGACCAGGCCGAACTGCCGGCTGATGCCGTGTCGGAAATGTGGTTCGACAACATGGATGCCCGCGCAGCCGCTTTCGCCACTGAAGCTGGCAAGGCCGCCGCAGCCGATGCCATCGCCCACTGTTCCTCCCGCACACACCTGCTCACCGAAGAGAAGGTTTTCATCGAGTAACTGATTTTGTATTTCCAAGCCATTTAACCCTTCCGTTGCCATTCTGGCAGTGCACATGCCTGCCAGGATGGCAACAGTTAAAAGAGTAGTGAAAATCCGTGACAAGCAAATACCCTGATCATATTGTCCTCATTAAAGGTGCCGGCGATTTGGCCACTGGTGTGGCTGCCCGCCTCTATCGCTGCGGTTTCGTGGTCGTGATGACCGAACGACCGAATCCTTTGATGGTCCGCCGGTCGGTTTCATTCGGTGAGGCCGTGTACGCGACCCAGGTTGAGGTGGAAGGAATCCTGGCTTGGCATGCAAGTGATTTGCGTGCAGTCCACCTAGTGCTTGACCAGGGGAATATCCCGGTGGTCGTAGATCCACAAGCGGATTGTAAGGCTGAGTTGCTGCCGACAGTGCTGGTGGACGCGATTATGGCGAAGAGCAACCTCAACACACGCATCACAGATGCACCCTGCGTCGTCGCTCTGGGTCCTGGTTTTACCGCGGGGGTTGACTGTCATGCGGTCATTGAGACCAATCGCGGGCACAGCCTGGGCCGGGTGATTTACACCGGAAGTGCCGAACCGGACACTGGCCAGCCAGGTAGTGTAGACGGTAAGACTGAGGAGCGGATTCTCCTATCTCCAGTCCAAGGCGTGGTCGTAAGCTTGGCGACTATCGGCGATCGCGTGACTGAAGGGCAGACTGTGGCGCAGGTGAGTGGACGGCCGGTATACACCCAAACCGCGGGGATACTGCGCGGGTTGATTCACAGCGGTATATGTATTCCTGCCGGGACAAAGATAGGCGACGTAGACCCGAGGGCCGAGCCAGCCCAGTGCCAACAGATCTCGGATAAGGCCTACGCCATCGCCGGAGGCGTGTTGGAAGCAGTCTTACGGGCTGGGATTCTCCCCACCCGCCTCTCACTATTACCAGAGAGTCTGACTGATTGGGAAGAGCAAACTCTCCGTGCCTATAATGGGTGAGACAATTCCGAGCTTGGACTTAGCCTAGAGGGCGGAGGAGAGAATACGCCTAAATGAGAATTTCCGGAAAAGCTTGTGTAAATGCCCCCTGCGAGGTGATCTGGAAACTGATTTTCAACCCAAGCGCGTTCCTGGAGCTCGTGCCGGGCTGCGATCAGGTGGAACAAGTGGCTCCCGATCAATATCGGGCAAGCTTAACCATGCGCGTGCCTGCACTGGCTGGTAACTATGAGATCCTTATCAAAATAATGGAAAGCGAAGCGCCTCACTTTTGCCGGCTGGCGGGAAACGCCCACGGGGCTAGTGGCGGTATGCAGGGCATCGGCACCTTTTCTTTGCTGCCACAGGGCAAGCAAACGCGCATTGACTATGACAGCGAGATACAGATTAGCGGTCCGTTGGCCGGAATGCACCCACGTTTTATCGAAGGGGTGGCTCAGATGCTCATCCGTGATTGGTTGGCTAGGCTGGCCGAGCTAGCCCGTGCGCGCGAAGAGTTAAAACCCTGATCCGGCTCAAATAGGCTTAAGGCTTTCTCGATATGGATATCTTCCGTGACAGGATTGTACGCCATAATTCCACACATCCAAGCCTTCCGCAAGCTCAGCACCGAAGATATGCTGTTCTATCAGCGCTTCACTCCGATCTGGCTGGAACATTTCATCGGTCACAAGGGCTCCGACCCGGCGTTGGAAATGATCAAGAAAAGCCTGAAGCCGGGGGTGCTGACGTTGGAGATGGGGCGCGTGGCAGTGCGCCTTTCGGGTTATACTCACACTTAAATAGTTTTCCCGTGGTGGGAGTTCCAGGGATCCCCATCACACCTTAGCCCATTAATTCGGGAGCAAGCCCATACTCCGCACAAAGGATGCGCCTACCCTCTATGGCAAATTCACAGATCAACCTCGTACCCGATTCAGTGGAGCGCTGGCAGGCGATGCTGGCCGATCACCAATACATTGCTGAACGCAGCCTGACTACCGCTATCTACCTCGCTGTTAAATTGAGTAAGCCCTTGTTCGTGGAAGGCGAGGCTGGGGTAGGCAAGACCGAGATCGCCAAGGTGCTAACCGAAGTGCTGGAGCGTCCCCTGATCCGATTGCAGTGCTATGAAGGGCTGGACGTGGCCTCGGCGTTGTACGAGTGGAATTATGCCCAACAGATATTACAGATCAGGTTCTGGGAGGCAGCCGGCCAGTTAGCAACTCCCGACTGTGATCAACCAGCTCTGCATACGGTCAAGGATATCTTCACCCCTCAATTTCTTCTGAAGCGGCCACTCTTGCAAGCCATAGATCAGGCAGATGGCCCACCCGTGCTATTGATCGACGAGCTGGACCGTGCCGATGATGAGTTCGAAGCCTTTCTGCTGGAGTTGCTGGCCGAGTTCCAGATTACCGTGCCGGAACTGGGCACTCTACGCGCCCCGCAGCCGCCGGTAGTTATCATCACCTCCAACCGTACCCGTGAGATCCACGATGCCCTCAAGCGTCGTTGCCTATACCACTGGATTGATTACCCCTCACTGGAAAAAGAGTATCGCATCGTCCGAGCCAGGGTGCCCGCGGCACCCGAATACCTGGCTCAGCAGGTGGTGGCCTTTGTTCAAGCGTTGCGTAACGAAGACCTCTACAAGCCACCGGGCGTGGCTGAGACCATGGACTGGCTCAATGCATTGCTGGCGCTCGACCAGCGTGAGCTGGATGAGACTACGGTCAACGACACCCTGGGCGCGCTGCTGAAATATCATGATGACGTGCGTCAGATGCAGGGCGGTCTGGCCCGACAATTGATCAAGAAAATCACCCTTTGAGCTTTTCTGGCCATGATTGTCGACTCATTTCGAATCCGCTCCCGTGGCCACCTCCTGCGGCACCTGGTGCTCTTTACTCGGTTGCTGCGCCTCGTAGGCGTGCCCGCCACTCCTAATCAGCTGGTAGATCTGGTGCAGGCGCTACCCCTGCTGGATTTGCAGCGCCGCGAAGAGGTCAAGGACGCCGCGCGGGCCATGTTGGTCACCAGTCGCGAGCAGGCCACACTCTTTGACAATGCCTTTGATCTGTTTTGGCAGGCTTGGACCACCGATGGTCAACCAGCCAGCGCTGAGAACATGCAGAAAGCGCCCCCAGCTGAAGGGGACTCTCAGGCGCACAACCAGGAGCGAGAGCACATTCCCGAGGCGGGAGCAGGGGCTGACATTAAAAACAAGCCCGAGAGCGAGACCCTAGCGTCCTACAGCGCCGAAGAGATTCTTCGACAAAAAGACTTCGCCGAACTAACGGAAGCGGAGGTGCATAGTGTCACCCAGCTTATTCGTCAGTCTCAATGGCACCCCGAACAGCATCCCGCGCGGCGCAAGCGGCGCGCCGCACATGGCACCCAACCAGATCTACGCCGAGTGCTTCGGCAGGGGTTGTGCTATGGCGGCGAAGTGATGAAATTCGCCTGGCAAAAGCCTAAATTAAAACCCCGGCCTCTCATCGTCCTGTGTGACATCAGCGGGTCGATGGAGCGGTATACGCGCTTTTTGCTCCGTTTTCTCTATGTGGTGACGAATGGCCTAGAGCGCGCGGAGGTCTTTGCTTTTGGCACCCGCCTGACCCGGCTGACGCGGCCGTTGCGGCAATCCGACATGGATTTGGCCTTGAAGCAGGCAGCAGAAGCTGTCAACGATTGGGGCGGCGGGACGCGCATCGGCGAGGCGCTCAAGGTGTTCAACTTCGTATGGGCACGCCGGTTAATGAGTCATGGACCGACAGTTCTCATCATCAGCGACGGCTGGGACCGGGGTAACCTGGGCATATTGCGCCGCGAGATGTTGCGTCTGCAGCTCAATTGTCGCCGCCTGATCTGGCTCAACCCGCTGTTAGGCGCAGCTGGCTATGAACCCCTTGCGCAAGGTATTCAGGCGGCATTGCCTTTTGTGGATGATTTTTTGCCCGTGCACAACCTGGCCAGCCTCGAGCAGTTGGCAGCGTATCTTGAACAGGTAACTCGCCGGCGGGTTGCCCGGCGGCGGGGTCACCTCGACCTGCCAGTCTGACGCTATTACGATATAGAACGACACCGCCAGCACCGCAAGGCATACACCGGAGATCATCATTGAATAATTCCACCCCAACCCAATTCAAACCATTGACCGCTACCTTCGCTTATTATGGTGCCTTCATCGCCCTCGGCGCGACCGTGTCTCTCACCGGACCAGCACTACCCTGGTTAGCCCAACACACTGCCAGCCGTCTCGATCAAATAAGCATCATCTTCGCTGCCAGCTCGCTGGGCTATATGGCCGGCTCTCAGCTTGGTGGGCGGGCTTATGACCGCTTCCCTGGGCACCGCATACAGGCCATAGCTCTGCTGTTGATTTCCCTGGGCATCGCCCAGGTGCCGGTGCTGCACTCGCTCTGGTTTCTGGTGGCGGTCATCTTCGTGCTGGGGATTCTTCAGGGTGCCCTCGACACAGGCTGCAACACATTGCTGACCTGGATCCATAGGGAGAAAGTTGGACCGTTTATGAACGGCTTACATTTCTTCTACGGAGTGGGCGCTTTCCTGGCTCCGCTGATCTTCGCCAGGGTGATCCTGGCTGCCAACGAAATTCGATGGGCCTACTGGTTCTTCTCCCTTTTGACCCTGCCGATAGCGGCTTGGTTTTGGCTCCTACCCAGCCCACCAATCCGTAGGAAAGTGACCACAGAAGCCTACAGGAGATCATTCAATGGACTGTTCCTCTTAATTGTCTTATTCTTTGTGTTCCACGTTGGGCTGGAGCTTGGTTTTGGAAACTGGATCTATACATTTTCCACCCGTCTCAATATGGTCAGCGATACCAGCGCGGCATACCTGACCTCAGCGTTTTGG
>JBAPSY010000255.1:0-7194 GCA_049281855.1 Anaerolineales bacterium | reverse complement strand
GTGGGGAGCTGAGTGAAGCGGGCACGACCTGCACATAACACCGGGACACCCATGATGGAAGCCTCGAGACCGATGGTAGAGTTATACATCATGACAAATTTAGAGCGCTGAATCAGCTCATACGAGCTAAGGCTTTGATCTGAGTCCACAAATTTCAGGTTGGGCAAGGAATCGGCCTGATTTTGAGCGACCCACTGGCTAACGCTCTCCTGACTGGTTTTGCCAGGCCTGGATTCATCGGGATGGGCGCGGATAATAAATAAGGTATCTGGATGGTCGCGAGCGATCTCCAGTACCAGGTCCAACCAGACAAACATGTGGGGAAAGACCACATTTGAATGAGGCTGACTGGTATCGAAGATGACATTGGTAAAGACAGGGACAATCTGCTTGAAAGTGGAGGCGTGCTGCAGAAAGGCTTGATCCAACACTTTCATCTCAGACCAGAAGCGAACCCCCGCCATGGAAAACTGACCCTGAAAGCGGCTGCTGAGATAAGCATCCAAACGATTCGCTTGCGCTTCGCTGAGCTTGAAGCTATCTGGCACATGCAATGGGTAGGCGGTGGCCTCACCGGTGGTGAAGAAGGCGCTGAATGGCTGCAGGCCGACTTCGTGCGTGATGGTGCGGATTCCACGCTGCATGGATACCCACCGGGCTATGGCTTCTGGAAAGAATTGACCATTGAAGAGGATCACTGCCTGAGGGTCGGTGGTGTCCAAGAAAGCGGAGAACTCATATGCAACACGATAGGCGGAGAGGATGTACTCACGATAGAGGAACCGGGTTAGCTCGTCATCCTGCATGTGATGGCGCCGAAGAACCCAACGGATCGAAGGTAAAACCAGAGCACCCAGAGGCAGGGGTGTTGGTAAAGTGGACTTTAGGCGATTAACACTTCCATCGGGGGGCTGGTATTCGAACGCCATGAGGCAATCCAGCGAGAGCCCGAGCAGCAAATCAGTGAGATGGGCTTCTTCCTGGTATGAAAAAGGGATAACCATGGTGCTTGAATAGAGCCAGCGTGACTGAGCCATACAAGCCTGGCAGGGTGGAGGTTTGGAAAAATCATTCCGATCAGTGCCTAAAACGCAGCGGCTCATCCCGGCGTGGCAGAGAAACTGAATCACGGGTACCTGGTGTAGACGAAGTGCCCAAGTAGTTAGCAGAGCAAAGGCGGCATTCAAGCTCAAACCTACCAGCCGGGTTGAAGCATTGAAAAAGACTACAGGTTTTAACTCAGAGTTGAGATGAGCGCGAACCGTGACACGCGACGACATGCGCTTAATGCGAAGGTTAACCCCCCTGCGTTTCAGACGCGCTCGCACAATTTCAATTGCTTTCGCAATTTTTCCCATGATGAATCACCCTTGCAGGTAAATGTGATATATGCAATATTGCTGGCATTCAAGGATTTTATTTACTTATCTCTGCCTTGCACTGTTTATGCAGATCAGGGAAGGGTTTAATCATTATCAACTCGGTCTTCATCATTTATTCTTTAACTCGGCGCAGTTTGCGCAAAGAAGGGACCTCGCTATCATAGACACGCTTGACCCCATCACCCAACGCCTGTTCAGTGACGCGGATATATTTGACCAGACGTTCCATTCCACCTGGCTCAACCGAAGCTGCCTGATCGCTGCCCCACATGGCACGGTCCAGGGTGATATGGCGCTCAACCAGGCAGGCGCCCATGGATACTGCAACAACGGTGGGGATCAAACCGACCTCGTGACCAGAATAACCAATCGGGCAGGAAAAAGTAGCCTCGAGGGTACGAATCATTTTTAGATTTAACTCCTCCGGGTCACATGGGTAAGTGCTCGTAGCATGGGTGATGAGCAGATTTTCCTCACCCAACACTTTTACTGCCGATTTGATTTGCTGCATGGTGGACATACCCGTAGAAAGGATGACAGGCATACCAGTCTGACGGACTTGGAGCAGAAGTTTTTTATCAGTCAGGGAGGCGGAGGGAATTTTATAGCAGATGGGATTGTACTGCAGGAGGAAATCCACGGAAGGCTCGTCCCATACTGAAGCGAACCAGGGCATATTTTTCTGCTTGCAATAGCGGTCAATTTCTCGGTATTCATTCAAGCCGAATTCGACTTTGTAACGATATTCCAAATAAGTAATATAGCCCCAGGGAGTATCACGCATGTGTTTTTGTTGGTCAGGAGGGACACAAAGCTCTGGGGTGCGTTTTTGAAGCTTGACGGCATCGACGCCCGATTTAACCGCCACATCGATCAATGATTTAGCGATTTCAAGACTGCCATTATGGTTAATCCCAATCTCGGCAACAATATATGTTGGGTTTCCATCACCAACTTTTCGATTTCCGATCATAATTTCACGGGACATGAATATTCACCTTTCTGACCATATTTTTCTACAAGTACTGTTATATTTAGTTTGAGCACCAGAGCCTTGGGTTTTACCCCTGATTGTGGATGATGCGGTCGCACAGCTCTCTGACTGCACCATGCCCACCAGAATGGGATAGAACAAGATCTGCCTGCGAGATGACATCTGGGTGGGCATCGGCGACAACCACTGCACAACCGACCATTGGGAAGCATGGCAGGTCATTGACATCATTGCCCAAGTAGACAACGTGAGATGGATCCAGCTGGCGTTCTTGAAGCAGGAGGTGCAAGGCAGATGATTTTTCGGACAACCCTTGGATTACTGGCAGCTCCAGCTTGCGGCAGCGGGCAGCGACAACCGGATTAGGCTCAGTTGAAAGGACGATCATCGGTATGCCTGCTTTATGGAGGGCCGTAATTCCCATTCCATCGCGGCGGTTAGCAGCAACTGCTTCATGCCCGTCCTGATCCACCCAGACACGGTCATCGGTCATCACGCCATCGAAATCGAATACGACCAGGTCGATTTGTTTTGGCAAGGCACGTTTCTGGTGACCGGGATGGACGATTGGTAAATCGCCCTCAGAAATGATCCACTCGGCGCGCTGCCAATCGCGCAAGGTGTCTATATCAATGGCATAGCGCGGGTCTAGATACAGGGGGAGGATGACATCACCACTCAATGAATTCTTCTTGACTATGGATGAGACCCGAATAGCATCGATATGACCGGTTTGCCAATACGTTTGGGGGAGTGCCTGGCGGGGGGCATTGAAAGGTTCGGCGACATCAGTCAGGGTGAGTAAGGGGGTCATCCGTCCTTGCTCGTTGATAGACCACATCTTATAGGGGTTTTGACCGGAGGGGATGATGCCGCGCACCGAATCAGAATCGGGATGATCGAGCAGGATCTGTACAGCCTGGTCGACACAACCCGGCGGGCGGATGGGAGAGGTGGGTCGAAGCTGAACCACAATATCTGGTTGATAGCCTTCTTTCTCCTGGAGCCAGGTGAGGGCATGGGTGAAGACGGGTAGGTCGGTGGTTTCGTCACGGGCAAACTCTGAGGGACGCAGGAATGGGACTTCAGCACCGCAGGTTTGGGCGATGCGAGCAATCTCATCATCATCCGTTGAAACAATCGTGCGTGTGACGAGCCTGGCTTGCAAGGCGGCTGCAATAGAGTAGGCAATGAGCGGGCGACCGGCGAGTGGACGAATATTTTTACGTGGTATGCTTTTCGAGCCACCGCGAGCAGGAATTAGGGCGAGAATATGCATAAAAGTTAATCCAGTCTTTAGTTACCAGGCAGTCCAGCCACCATCGACAACGAGGTTGGAACCTGTCATGTAGGATGAAGCATCTGAAGCCAGGAAGAGCAGGGCACCATTCATCTCGTCTTTATTTGCCATGCGTCCCATAACGGTGCGGGCAGTGTACGCCTTGAGGAAAACCTCATCATGGTCATTAAATACACCGCCAGGGGTAAGGGCATTGACGCGAATTTCTGTTCCGGCATAGTATGTGGAAAGGTAGCGGGTTAATCCCAATACCCCGGCTTTAGTGACTGAATAATACACGGGCTTGTATGAGGTTTGCTTGCCCTCGCGCTGGTAGATGCGCTGGTCGGGACCTGCCAAACCATAGGTTGAGCAAATATTGATAATGGAGCCTTTCTTCCCCTGAGCAAGCATGGGTTTAACAGCTGCCTGGCAGCATAAGAACATTCCCGTCAGGTTGACATCCAGGGCGGCTTTCCACGAATCCAGGGGGTAATCTTCGAATGCACCAGAAACAGCCCCATGCTCTGCCATCTTGGCTAGAGCTTCGGGGTCAAACTTTGGGTCAAGGGCGGCAGAGTTGACCAGGATATCCAGGCGATCATAGGTCGAAATGGTTTCCTCTACAAGAGCGTGCACTGAATCAGGCTGGGTGATATCGGTGGCGACGCCCATGGCGTGGTAGCCCGATTCGATTAATGTTGTGGCAAGAGCATTAACGCCATCTGCGTTGATATCAGCAACGACAACGATGGCACCAGCTTCTGCCAGTGTGCGACAGAATTCTTTACCCAGCAAGCCAGGTCCACCGGTGACGATGGCGACCCTGCCGGTGAGGCTGAATTTATCCATAATGGTATGCATAGAGATTCCTGATATTGGAGAAAGTTATAAGATGTCGTAATGCCTTAGTCATTATGAATTAGATAATCTTCAGTTATATAGAGGTTATGGAGATTAATATAGTTCAGCGGATGGGTAGAAATATATAGCTCCATCGCAGGATAAAAAGTATCGGGTCAGGTTTTGGGTTAGCGACTTAAATTGAGTCAATGTATTAGCATACCACGGCTCGTATTGAACACCACAGTAGGGATAAAAAAGTACCAAGGCTGCCCCTTCTTCACGGAATATTTGCTGTATTGGATCTACGAGGTCATCCCCGTAGCGGAGCTGGCCTGATTGGTTGCAAGGCAGGGTGCAAAAGTCATACGCCGGGCGATCTGCCAGCAATAATAGTGCAGCAGCTTGATTTGAGATGAGGGGAATATTCAATGGTAAATCGAGTAGTGACTGGAGTGTGAGTGAGTTGTGCCAGTTCTGGTTTGTATATCCTGCGCCATACTGGTGATATTGACTGATGATATTCCAACTCGTCTTTGCATAGGGAAAGATAATAATCAAAATCAGAGACGCGCAAACCCAGCCGACGGCGTTAGGGAGGTGAAATTCTTTAATTACTGAGGACAATAAAGCCAATAAAGCAAAGACCAGACCAAATTGAACTGGTAATAATGTGCGAAGGTTTAGATCTGGTAGTGGGTTGGTGAAGATGAAAGAAGCTGCCAATAATGAGATGTTTCCCATGATGAAAATAAACCAAAGGAAAGCGAATGTGAATTCAAGAGGGGAAACAAGGGCAGATTTGCGAAAGAATAACTTTTTAAACACGATCAGGCAAACGAACAAGAATATCAAAACGATGAGGAGGATTAAGATGTTGCGGGATAAATTATAAGAATAAGATGGTAAGCGCTCTTGATATGGCAACCAGCTCCAGAAGATTGCCATCAATTGCTTTCGCAGGTCGATTGTATTCGACCATATATCAAAGGCAAAGTGGTACTCACGGGCTCCGAGAGTTCTCGTTTGTAAATAAATCCAAATTAGCCAGATGGCGGTGGGAGTAATACTTATCAAGCAAAATTTTAAAATATCGCGTATCCGCTGCTTCCACGATATCCGGTCAGCGACCAGCAAACCAATGATACAGGTGACTACAACAACTACGCCAGGATAGCGACTTAGAAAAGCAAGACCTACTGATATGGCTGAAAGAAGAAGTAGATAGCTTTTTCTCAAACCCAGATAGATGATTAATAAACATATTCCCAGAGTGGCAGTAAATAAAAAAAGAAGTTCAGACATCGCACCACTGGATACATCTACAAGTGTGGGCATGGTGAGTAGAGCGGAACTCAATGACAAGGCAAGCCATGAGGAATGAAATAAGATATATGCCAATGATCCGGATAGGAAGATTGTCGCCCCGAAAAGGAATATGTTAAGCCAGCGTGCAGCCTCTATAAGATCAAAACCAATCAAGCCCATGCCACTCAAAACTAAGGGATAAAATGGAGGGTGAAGGGTAAGAGGTTTAAAATTACCTGAGGGGGCTGAATAACCTAAGCCATGTCCAGCCAATAAATTACGAGCAGAGACAATATATTCTGTGGAATCGCTGTATGCCCACGGTCCCCAGCTGGTGCTGATATAGATTGCCAGGGAACCGGCAAGGCTTAATAAAATGATCGCAAGAAGAGTAGGGGGTAATTTTCCAGGAATTTTCATGTCCTACTCAGTAAAATAATCCTTCATTGTAATAATCTGGTTTCGCTGAGATGAGGCGAGGGAGCTTAAAGCTAACCGCAATGCCATCACACCATCTTGTAAAGTGCAAACTGGCTCAGTATTGCCATGTAAAATAGCCAAGAAGTGACGCAATTCATCCAGGAACATTGAGTTCCGCTCAAAACCATTCGGAGGAGGAAAATCCTGCCGTGCGACGGCTTTCCCATCTTGACTGACCTGAGCCAAACTAACAATCCCATCGGCATTATCCCAGTGGAGGGTACCTTGCGTGCCGATAATCTCCAATCTATGTGAGGCCGGGCGCTGGTTGTAATCCAGGTGGACACTACCCAACGCACCATTTTCAAATCGGAGGAGGATTTCAGCATCATCCTCAACCGGCATATTCAACCCTTTTTGGCTGGTGAATGCTGATAGCGATTCAACCTCTCCCAAGAACCAACGAAGATAATCCAAAGGATGAGATAATGTGAGGATGACACCTCCACCCAGCTCAGGACGGGCGGCATAACCTTGTTTGTAGTCTTCCCATGGGTGCCAATTAGGTAGATATTCGCCCCAGTGGGCATATGCGGAAATCGGCTCGCCAATGGCTTTATCATCCAAAAGCTTTTTTACCTGTAGTAAACCGGGATGAAAACGAAATTGGAACCCTACCAGGACCTTATTGTGATTCTGTGCAATGGCTTGCTGAAGCTCTTCCAGCCTTGCCAGCGAATGGGAGATGGGTTTTTCTATCAGCAGGTGACAATCACAGTGGGCCGAAGGGATGGCTACATCCAGGTGAAGGGCGGTTGGGTTGGAAATGATGACTGCCTCAGGCCTGTAGGCTAAGGCAGCTCGCAGGTCGGTCTCGACGGGGAAACCTGCTAGCTCATCATCGGGGAGAGTGGAATGATGGGTATGGTAGAGCACGATATCCCTTTCACCCAAGGTTAGCAGGTTAT
>JBAPSY010000254.1:0-2247 GCA_049281855.1 Anaerolineales bacterium | reverse complement strand
CCTGCCAATACAACCAGGAGAATCTCTGGCAGAATTGCTACAACCATCGTCGGTTCGAAGTTCTCGATTACCATTTATGCACCTCCGAACAGACTCAGGATCCGGTCTACACCTGAAGAAACAAGGTTACTCATAATGGATGGATATACTCCAACTGTGATCATGATGACACATAACACCGTCAGGGCTACCTTGTCCCTAATCGTCACATCACCAACATGATGGTCGAACTCATCCGATATCGGACCGAAAAAGACCCGACCAATGATGCGGATAATATAGGATGCGGTTATGACGATAGATATCGAAGCAATGATGGCAATGATTGGTCTCACCTGCCAGACACCCATGAAGATGGGGAACTCAGCTACAAACCCCGATAGTCCTGGCATACCCATGGAAACCAAACCACCAATGATGAAAGCTACTGCCACCCAGGGCATCTTCTTCGAGAAGCCTCCAAGTTCTCCAATCTCTCGGGTGTGAGCCCGATCATAGACCATGCCGACAACAGCAAAGAAGAGAGCTGTCATGACCCCATGTGAGAACATCTGTATGCCCGATCCAGTCAAACCTTCTTTATTTAAAGTGGCGAACCCGAGCATGACCAATCCCATATGCGAAACAGAGGAGAAACCTATGACATATTTGAAGTCAGTTTGGACCATGGCAATAAATGCCCCATAGACCACATTGACCAGGGCTAAAATCATGATCAACCAACGCCAGTGTTGTGCACCAACGGGCAGCAGCATGATCCCCACCCGTAAAGCTGCAAATGCACCTAGTTTCATCAACACACCTGCGTGGAACATGGAAACTGCAGTCGGTGCTGCGACGTGACCATCCGGGCTCCAGTTATGGAAGGGAAATATACCTCCCAACACCGCGAAGCCAAAGAAAACGAATGGGAACCAAAATACCTGAAAGTTCTCGGAAAAATTCGCTTGCGAGAGCTGGATCATGTTAAATGTGTTCAACCCGGATCCAAAATACATCGCCAAGCCACCAACCAGGGAGACGACCGAACCGATGAATAGATACAAGGTTAGCTTCATCGCTGCATATTCACGGGTTTTTATCCATCCCCAGATGGAGATCAGTAAGTACATTGGGAAGACCGCGATCTCATAGAAAAAGAACAACATGAACAAGTCTTCCGCGACAAAGACACCGAATACACCGCTTGCCAAAATGAAAAGAAATGCGAAGAATTCGCGCGGGCGATCATCAATCCCCCAAGAGATCAAAACTCCAGTAAACATGACCACACCGGTCAACAGCACCAGGGGTGAATTCATCCCATCCACGCCGACATAATACGAAATCCCTAATTGGGGTAACCAGTTATATTTTTCGACGAATTGATAACCACCGGCTGGGATATCATAGCTAAAATAAACCCAAGTAGAAAGCAGCAAAGCAAAGGTTGCAGCCGCCAAAGCAACATACCGCACTACATTCTTACGGTCGCTGGGGATCAACAAAATTAACATTCCTGCGATTATGGGCGTGAGGACAATGACGCTTAGAATTGGAAAATACATGATTCACCTCAAAAGCAGGTTACTGGATACAGAACAAGGCATCCTTACCTTGTTCATTCTCCTACCCCTTAAATAACACTTGCATTGCGGAGTTAATTACACCTAAAATCCAAGCCGGCCAAACTCCGATCCATAACATTAATACCATCAGCGGAGTAATAACGATTATTTCCCGAAGATTGATTTCGGTAAGATGCCCAATCCAATGTTCATTAGTGGGGCCATGTAGAACTTTCTTGATCCCTTTAAGGATATATGCTCCGGTAAAGAACAATCCAATCATGGATAGAGCAGTAAACAATGTAAAAATTGACCAAGATCCTCGCACAACCAGGAATTCAGAAACAAAGCCGTTCAATCCTGGCAAACCAAGAGAGGCCATTGAGGTGAAAATCAGTATGCCGCCGTACACTGGGATCAATGGGAACAATCCGCCATAATCATTCAAGTTACGGGTATGTGCTCTTTCATAGATCACACCCACCAGAAAGAACATCGCAGCTGCTGACAAGCCATGATTGAACATCTGCAAGACCGCCCCATTGAGCGCCAATACCGCATCCTTCGTACCTGCCGCATATGCAGCTGCAGCGATGCCAAGCACGACAAATCCCATATGGTTAACAGAGGAATAAGCCACCAAACGCTTGAAGTCATCCTGCCCATAAGCCGCCAAGGCACCAAAGATAATTCCCATAAC
>JBAPSY010000253.1:0-3019 GCA_049281855.1 Anaerolineales bacterium | reverse complement strand
CCCACCGCGCAGTGACCCTGCGCGTCCCGCTGCTCGGTCGCGAAAAGGAATCCCTGCTGGTTTGGACGACCACCCCATGGACGCTCACCAGCAACGTGGCAGCGGCAGTGGGACCAGAGCTGACTTACGTCAAGGTGAAGCAGGGTGATGAAGTGCTGTACCTCTCCAAAGGCACCCTCTCCATGCTCCAAGGACCTTATGAAGTCTTGAATGAGCTCAAGGGTGCCGAGATGGAAGGTTGGATCTACTCCGGTCCGTTCGATGACCTGGAGCCTTCTCAACTCCCAGGCGGCTACACCTACCTGGCACAGCTTATCCGCGACGTGAAGCAAAATGCTATTCAGTCACACCGCGTCCTCCTGTGGGATGTGGTTGGTGAAGAAGAAGGTACCGGCATCGTGCACATGGCTCCAGGTGCTGGCGCTGAAGACTTCCAGTTGGGAAAAGAGAACCATCTACCGATCATCGCTCCGTTGAACGAGGAAGGCGAATTCCTGGAAGGTTTTGGCTGGCTGAGTGGAAAACATGTATCGGAGGTGGCTGACCTTATCTTCGATGACCTGCGCCACAAAGGTCTACTCTACAGAGTGGAACCCTACACCCACCGCTACCCAGTCTGCTGGCGCTGCGGCACCGAGCTGGTCTTCCGCCTGGTGGACGAGTGGTTCATCAGCATGGGTGCCAGTTACGACAAACCGCGCGAGGAGCTGACCACGGAAGAAAAAGCCAGCTCACTGCGCTATCAGATCATGGATGTGGTCGAACAGATCAAGTGGATCCCAGAATTCGGGTTCTCACGCGAAATGGACTGGCTACGCAATATGCACGATTGGATGATCAGTAAGAAGCGCTATTGGGGACTGGCATTGCCCATTTGGGAATGCGAAGCGTGCGGTAACTTCGAGGTCATCGGTAGTGATGATGAGCTCAAGGAGCGTGCCATCAGCGGGCTGGATGTGCTGGAAGACCACACTCCCCACCGCCCCTACATTGATGCGGTAACGATTCCTTGCTCCAAGTGCGGTGCCAGTATGGACCGCGTGCGCGACGTGGGCAATCCCTGGCTGGATGCTGGCATCGTGCCCTTCAGCACCCTCAGCTACCGCAAAGACCCTGCCTTCTGGAAGCAGTGGTACCCCGCCGACTGGATTAGCGAGTCGTTCCCTGGGCAGTTCCGCAACTGGTTCTACTCGCTGCTGGCGATGGCTACTGTCATGGATGGCACGCCACCCTTCATGGAGAACTTCGGCTATGCTACCCTGCTGGATGAGAAAGGCCGTCCGATGCATAAGAGCTGGGGTAATGCCATCGAATTCAACGAAGCCGCTGATAAGATGGGCGTGGACGTGATGCGCTGGTTGTTCTGCACACATAAACCCGAGAATGACCTGCTCTTTGGTTATCGCGCCGGGGATGAGGTGCGGCGTGATTTCATCATCCCGCTGTGGAACGTGTACAGCTTCTTCGTCACCTATGCCCGCCTGGATGGCTGGTTACCATCTGGCAATGGTGCCTCAGGGACTTTCGACCCCAACTATCCTGAAGGACTCACCCCTAAGAGTGATAACCTGTTGGACCGCTGGATCCTGGCGCGCCTGAACCAGGTGGTCGAGCGCGTGGGCGCATTCATTTCTGCCTCTGACCCGTTGAGCGCCAGCCTCGTCGCGGAAGCCTTCATGGACGACCTGACCAACTGGTACGTGCGCCGTTCCAGACGTCGATATTGGAAATCAGAGCACGACGCGGATAAAAATACCGCCTACGCCACCCTGTACCACGTGCTGGTCAAATTCGCCAAGACCCTCGCCCCCTTCGTGCCGTTCATCACCGAGGTGATGTACCAGAACCTGGTGCGCTCAGTGAGACGCGAAGCTTACGAGAGCATCCACCACACTGCCTGGCCTGCGGCTGACGCATCCACCACAGACGATGCCCTGATCGAGCAAATGTCGCTCGCCCGCCGGGTGGCATCATTAGGTCTTAGTGCCCGCTCGAATGCCAACCTCAAGGTGCGCCAACCGCTCAGCAAGGTGAAAGTGTATGCCGGTAAAGCTTCCCTGCGACAAGAGCTGGTGGACATCGTGGTGGACGAGCTGAACGTTAAAGCTTTCGAGTTTGTCGAACAGGAAGGCGCACTGGTGCAATACAAGGTGTTGCCGGATAACAAGCTGCTGGGTCCCAAATTTGGGGCACGCTTCCCCGAGGTACGGGCAGCCCTGGCACAGGCTGACCCGATCAAGGTCGCCGCAAGCGTGCGCGAGAGTCTATCAGTCACCCTTGACGTGCAGGGGGAGGCGGTTGAGCTCGCCCCCGAGACGATCCTGGTGAGCACCGAACCAGTGCCAGGTTTGGCGGTGGCAGCGGATAAGTACATCACCGTTGGCATCGATGCCACACTCACCCAAGAGCTCAAAACAGAGGGCTTGGCGCGTGAGATCGTACGCCGTGTGCAGGACATGCGCAAGAAAGCTGGATTCAACATCGAGGATCGCATCACCACCTGCTACCAGGCTGAAGGAGCGCTGGCGAACGTATTTACCACCTGGGGCGAGTACATCGCCTCTGAAACGCTCACCACCCAGTTACTCTCCGCCCCACCTGTTGAGGGTGCCTATGTGGAAGAGCACAAGCTGGAGGGAGAGAGCCTCTTCCTGGCAGTGAAGCAGAATAAGAAATAACCCCCTCCCGCCTCCCCCATTTTCAAAAAAAAATGGAGGATGGGTGGATAGAACTCCTCCCCCAAATCCAAGGATTTGGGGGAGGCTGGGAGTCGGTTATTATTGTGGTGTTTCTAATATTACAAACGCTAATTCTTCTTTCCGTAGTACTTACTGTTCTTCCTGTTTCTTTTCTAAATCTCGTCGTTCCTGCTGCTGGTTTATGCGATCCTTTTCCTGCTGCTGTTCCAGCTCCTGGCGCTTATCTTTTTGAGGTTGTTGTTGCTCTTCTTGCACTCTTTCCAGTTGTTGTCTATTCTGCTGCAGTAGTATTCGGTCCTTTTCCTGCTGTTGTTCCAGCT
>JBAPSY010000252.1:0-3388 GCA_049281855.1 Anaerolineales bacterium | reverse complement strand
ATCCCAGGAGGAATGCAATTTAAACATTTCCAACCAGCAACTTTTTCTAATTGTTAATCGTCTTATCAACAAATCTACACTGATTGCAAACATAAGGGTTTATTAAATCATTGTGTTTAAAGTGCTCTTCGTTGTGAAATTGATTTTAATTGCCCCTTGTAACCCACGTGCCCTTTGTGTTTCTCTATCCTCTTTTTGGTTTTCTTTCCTCTTTTCTTCACTAGCGGTATACTCTCCCCATGTCTCCTACCCTTCTCATCATCGAAGACGAGCCCGAGTTGGTGCGCGTCTTGCGCTCCTACCTGGAGCAAGCCGGCTTCAACGTTCTCACCGCCCTGCGTGGTGATACCGGCCTCACCACCTGGGAGGATAAACACCCCGACTTGGTTATTCTTGACCTGAACCTGCCCGGTATGGACGGTCTCGACGTGGCGCGCCACATTCGCCGTACCGAAACCCGGCGCACACCCATCATCATACTTACCGCCCGTGCCGACGAGATGGACCAGCTCATCGGGCTGGAGTTGGGCGCGGACGATTACGTCCCCAAACCCTTCTCACCGCGCATCGTCGTCGCCCGGGTGAATGCCTTGTTGCGGCGCTCTGAGGCGGTTAAATCCTCCCAGCAGCAGCTGTGCATCGCCGACCTGGAGATCGACCCGGAGGCACATACCCTCACCCGTGCAGGAGAAGTTATCGAGCTCACCCCCACCGAGTTCAGCTTGCTTGTGACCCTTGCCGGTCAACCGGGACGGGTGTTCAATCGTTTGCAGCTGCTCGAGGCTTCCCAGGGAGTTGCCTATGAGGGTTATGAGCGCACCATTGATGCTCACATCAAGAACTTGCGCGCCAAGATTGAACTGGATTCCAAAAAGCCGAAGTATATCGAAACCGTTTTTGGGGTTGGATATCGCTTCGCTCGAATTTGAAATGAAGTCCGTCTATAGTGTGCTCCTATGCGTCTAAAACTCTTTCTCTCCTTCACTCTGACCGTGCTCGTCTCAGTCTCCCTGGTGGCAGTCATCGCCCGCAGGGGGGCAGTCAATGAAGTGCGTACCTTTATGTTTCGTGGAGGCATGTACGGATTGAACGATTTAGCCACCAGCCTGGAAAACTATTACCATACCAATGGCACCTGGAATGGTGTCCAGTCGGTTTTAAGTCCCGGTCGTGGTGGGATGGCTGGCATGGGTGGGATGATGAACCAGCGTTTGCTGCTCGCTGATGCTTCCAGTTCGGTGGTTGCGGATACTCAGGGGGCAGGAAATAGGAATAAGCTTACCCCAGCGGAGATCTCGACTTCTATCCCCCTGAACGTGGATGGACAGACGGTGGGTTACTTGTTCACTGTGGGCGGGATGGGCTTCAATGCCGGGAATGAACAGGTCTTGTTGGAGCGCCTCAACCGAGGTGTCCTCCTGGCTGGGTTGGTGGCTGGAGCACTGGGATTGGTCCTGGCTCTGGCTCTGGCGTACACCCTGTTGCGCCCGGTGCACGCCCTGACCTTTGCCGCTCAAAAGCTTTCCGAAGGTGACCTTTCCCACCGCGTGGATGTTCACGGGGATGATGAGCTTGCGACGTTAGGCCATACCTTTAACCAGATGGCAGATTCGCTTCAGCAGGCAGAAGAGTCCCGTCGTGCCATGACGGCCGATATTGCCCATGAGCTCCGAACGCCATTGGCTGTGCAGCGCGCCAACCTGGAAGCCCTGCAAGACGGCGTATATCCCCTCACCACCGAGAACCTGGCACCTGTAATTGAGCAAAATCACCTGCTGACGGCTCTTGTGGAGGATTTACGCACCCTGGCTTTGGCAGATGCCGGGCAGATTGAGCTGAAGCACACCCCCACTGATCTCTCTGCCTTGGTCGGACGTGTTGTAGAGCGTTTTCAACCTCAAGCGCTTAACCAACAGGTCAGGTTGATCATCACCCCTCCAGTCATACCCCTACCGGAGGTGTTGCTTGACCCCACACGTTTGGAGCAAATCCTGACCAACCTGCTCTCGAACGCTTTGCGTTATACCCCCGCATTTGGGCAGGTTGAAATTGCGATCGCCTCTACTCCCAAAACTGCCCTGGTCCGTGTGCATGACAGTGGGCCGGGTATTCCATCTGAGGCATTACCATATATCTTTGAGCGCTTCTATCGGGTGGATAAATCGCGTAACCGGGCAGAGGGTGGCAGCGGTCTGGGGCTGGCAATCGCCCGCCAGCTGGCCCGCGCTCACGGCGGCGACCTGACGGTTGCTAATCATCCCTCAGGTGGGGCGGTGTTTACGCTCATATTACCTTTGAACTCAAAAAGTCTCTAGATATTCCTAATAAGCCCTTTGTTCTTTCCTCGCCGTCGGATAGAATCCGAAGGCTATCCATATTAAACCCGCTCTCCGGGTTTCCTAACAGTAGCCGGTGGTTTCCCACCACCGGCGATCCCACCACTGCGAACCGATGATTCATGAATTTATTATCCATATTCGTGTCGTCGGATAGAATCCATCGGCTATCCATATTAAACTCGCTCTGCGGGTTTCCTAACAGTAGCCGGTGGTTTCCAACCACCGGCGATCCCACCACCTGTGAACCTACCTTCGGTGATTACACCACCGTCTAATCCATCACAAGCGAACTCACCCACGGACGAATGATATTGCAATGGGAAACTCCGGTTGGTTGATATCGGCCAATAATATATTTCTTCATAGATGGAAATATACTTATTCCCCCCATCTCTCTAAAACCTCCGATAAATCTCCATTTAGATGGTGCTCTTTTTGATGATTGATATATTTCACGACTTTTAGTATTTCTGTTTCCCGTAAAGTGACAACACCATAACCATTTTGCCAGTATAAAACCTCGCCTAAATTTGATTCCTTATTGATGTAGTGTGATGATGCACCTTTCAAGTTTTTTGCCACATCCTCTACCAGTATTGATGGAGTCAGCGATAGCAATAAATGGACATGATCTTCTGTACCATTAATAGCATGCAGGAAATAACCCAATTCCTTACACTTATAACCAATATACGGGAATAATCGATCTTCGACTGTGAGAGTCAATAATGGTAGGTGATTTTTTGTTCCCCAGGTAAAGTGATATACCAATTGATAGAAAGTACTATTTCTTTTCATAATTCTTCACTGTCACTAACCCGCTCTCCGGGTTTCCTAACAGTAGCCGGTGGTTTCCAACCACCGGCGATCCCACCACCGCGAACCGATGATTCATGAATATATTATCCATATTCTCGCTGCCGTATAGAATCCGACAGCTCCCTATCTTAAACCCGCTCTGCGGGTTTTCTAATAGTAGCCGGTGGTTTCCAACCACCAGCGATTCCACCACCGCGAACCGATGATTCATGAATGTATCATCCATATTC
>JBAPSY010000251.1:0-2124 GCA_049281855.1 Anaerolineales bacterium | reverse complement strand
GCAAGGTCATCACCTCAGGTAAATAATCCGTAGTCCGGTGATCATACACCGATGGATCACGCTTCCACCTGGCTCATCAATCATGTCACCAATGCTCATTGAAGTCCTTTTACCGTCCGCCCGATCTGGTCAATCGCCCTTAGGATATTCTCGATGGAATTCGAATAGGTCAGCCGCAGGTAACCCTCACCATACTCGCCAAACGATGAACCAGGCAGCACCGCAACCCCAGCTTTTTCCAACAAAAGGTCCGCCATCGCAGACGAAGAAATGCCAAAGGATTTGATATTCGGGAATACATAAAAAGCTCCCTGCGGGCGTTGGCAGGTGAACCCGGGGATGGTATTTAACCCGGCTACGATCGCATCCCGTCTTTTTTGGTATTCAGAGACTACTGCTTGAACCTGGTCTTGGGGGCCAGTCAGTGCTTCGATCCCGGCAATCTGGACGAATTGAGCAGTACAGCCGATGGAATGCGTTAGCAGCAATTGAACCACATGCGCCAGACCACGGGACATAATGCCATACCCCAAGCGCCAGCCCGTCATGGCATAGGTTTTTGAGAAACCATCCACAATGATTGTTCTATCCATCATCCCAGGTAGCGAAGCAATCGATGGGACGCTGGCATGGTCGTATGCCAGGCGGGCATAGATCTCGTCTGACATCACCCAGAAATTGAATTGTCGCGCGGCCGCGGCGATTTCTTCCAGGTCTGCCTTCGGCATCACCCCGCCGGTGGGGTTGCTTGGCGAATTCAGGATAACCAGTTTGGTATGATCGTTCACCAGGTGGTGAAACGCGTCCAGGTCGAAGGAGAAGTTATTCTCCTCCTTGAGGGGCACAGGGATGGGTACACCCCCTGCCACGCGGATCATGGCTTCATAGGTTGGGAAGCCCGGGTTGGGGTAGATCACCTCATCACCGGGCTCGATCAGCGCCAGTGCCGGGAAGAACAGGTTGGGCTTGGCACCAGGGCTGACCACCACCTGATCGGGGTAAAGCTGTAAGCCATGCCGCTTGCCGGCATCCTCTGCGATCACCTCACGCAAGCGTTTCATCCCGATGGGAGGCGTGTAGCGCGTTTGACCTTCGGCAATGGCACGCATGCCTGCCACCTTTATATTGTCAAACGTCTCAAAGTCTGGCTGGCCTATTTCAAGATGGATGATCTCGCGCCCGCTGGCTTCAAGTTCTTGCGCCCGCGCCAGCACCTGATAGGCACCCTCGGGCTTTAAGTGACTGGATCTGGAAGCATAGATCATAGCATGCCCATCAGCTCATCATATTCTTCGTCTTTCATGGTGAACCAGTGCTCGGGCTGTGGGAAGGACTTGTCTGAGACTTCCTGGATGTATTGCTTGAGACCGTTCAGAATGACCTCTCCTGCATTTCCAAACACCTTCGCCATGCGCGGTTTGAATCGCGGGTAGAGACCAAACATGTCATGGTAAATCAATAGCTGCCCGTGGGCGTTGGGGCCTGAACCCAGGCTCATGATGATACAGTTCTCAGCTCGCTCGGTGATGATCTTGCACACCCGGTCGGGGACCATCTCCAGGAGAATAGCGAAAGCGCCAGCTTGCTCGAGTGCCTTGGCGGAATCGATGATCTTTTTTGCTGATTTAGCTGCCCGTCCCTGCACTTTATGACCACCCAAGGCAGACGCACTTTGTGGGGTTAACCCCAAATGACCTATGGCGGGGATTCCAGCATTCACGATCCCTTGGATGCGGTCAGCCATCTCGAAGCCACCCTCCAGCTTGATCGCATCGCAGGCGGCCTCAGCCATAAAACGGCCAGCATTACGGATGGCAGTCTCGACACTGGGCTGGTAACTCATGTACGGCATGTCACCCACGATGAACACGTTGGGTGCTCCCCGGCGAACTGCTGCTGAATGGCGGATCATATCCTCCATTGTAGCGGGTAACGTGGTCTCATAACCAAGCATGGTCATTGCCAGGCTATCACCCACCAGGATCATATCCATGCCGGCTTGTTCCATTAAATAAGCCGTTGGATAATCGTAACAGGTGAGCCAGGTGATGGGCTCGTGGTTGGCGACCTTGTTGAACAGATAAGGTAGGGTAACTTTCTTGCGTTCTGACATTTTTTCCTCCG
>JBAPSY010000250.1:0-1859 GCA_049281855.1 Anaerolineales bacterium | reverse complement strand
CACCAAACGGACGACAGTCGCATCAATCCCAAAGAATTCTGCGAGTCCGGCACATACACCGGCAATCATGCGGTTATTGCGACTGCGATAGAGTTTTCTTGATTCAGGGTTCATAATCTTTCTCCTTATCCTGCTATAGCAGGTTTGGTAAAGCCTAAACCTGCTATAGCTTAAACCTGCTATAGCTTAAACCCGCTATAGCTTAAACCCGCTATATTATTAACGCTTTCACCCCAGAAAGGTTGCATGGAATTTGCCTGAGGAATTGATTGCTCCACTATCCCGATTCCGGTTTCGCGGCTGCCTGCCTGGATTGGCAGTGGGAGATGCTCCAGGAAAGTTTCCCAATGGTTCAACTTACCTATTTGACCTCAATCAACCTTGGCAGATTCATCTCTCATTGGTCGTGCTAACGGTCTTCTTTACCTATCTGCATTGAAAACAACCGATATAATTTGAACCTAAGGAATTAATTAATTACTAGAGGAGATGTGGAAATGACCTTACAGGAAAAGGTTTTTTGGCACGACACGACAGAAATGCCAATGGATGAGCACCTGAGTGACCTGTTACCAAAAGTGGACCTGGTAGTGATTGGTGCAGGCATTCCGGGGCTGGCAGCTGCTCGCCAAATGGCCAAACGTGGGACGAGTGTTGTGGTGTTGGAAGCAGAGACAATCGGCTGGGGTGCGAGCTCACGCAACGGTGGGATGGCTCTCTCGGGTCTCAAGGTGGATGCCGAGGTAGTTGAGTCCAGGTACGGTCACGAATTGACCCGGCAGTTATTTGATGATTCTCTCGCCTCGCTTACGACAGTGGACCAAATCATCAGCCAGGAGCGCATCGAGTGTGGATTCATGCGAACGGGTCACCTGCTGGTGGCGAATAAACCTGCCCACTTCGAAGCCCTCCAACGTGAGGCTGAATGGTACGCTCATCACTTCAATCATGAAACCAGCCCCATCCCCAAGTCAGAGCTCCAAAACGAGATTGGCTCGGATGTCTATTTTGGCGGTCTGTCGGACGAGACCAGTGCAGGCTTGAACCCAGCGCAGTACGTGGTGGGGTTGGCACATGCAGCAGAAAGAGCTGGAGCCATACTTTACCCCCGAACCCGGCTGCTCCAGATTGAGAAATCATCCAGCGGTTACAAACTAAAGACCCAACGAGGGGAGATAGTCGCTGGTCAGGTCTTGGTGACCACGGGTGGCTACACCGGTGCAGCCACACCCCAATTGCGGCGTCGTATTATCCCGATTGGCTCCTATATGATTGCCACCCAAGCCCTACCTGGAAGCCTGGCTCGGCAGCTTATTCCTCACAACAGGATGGTTTTCGATTACAAGCACTTCCTCAACTACTTCCGCTTTTCTGCCGATAACCGGATGGTTTTCGGTGGGCGGGCAGCCTTTTTCCCTGAAACAGCCTCGACCATTCGCACCAGCGCAGACATCCTTCGTCGAGAGATGATCCATGTTTTCCCGCAGCTCAAGGATGCTGAAGTTGAATATGTGTGGGGAGGAACGCTTGACTTCGCCTTCGATCAGATGCCGCATGCTGGACAGATGGATGGAATTTATTACGCCCTCGGCTTTGCCGGTCATGGGGTGGCGCTTGGCACCCACCTGGGAGTGAGAATGGCAGATGCGATACTTGATGGAACGGTACGAGAGCTGCCGTATAACGCCTATGCCTTCCCCAACGCGCCGCTGGGATTGTACAATGGCAAGCCCTGGTTCTTACCGCTGATCGGCGTGTGGCATAGGATATTGGATTGGATCCAGTGATCTGCTTAACAGGATCTTCCCTTTTATAATTACTCGATCTCTCATCCACGGAGCTCTGATATGATCCGCAAT
>JBAPSY010000249.1:0-1641 GCA_049281855.1 Anaerolineales bacterium | reverse complement strand
GTGAAAAGATGGGTCCCTATCATGGTTTACAAAGATGGAAGGACCAATTGTGGTTATTTTTACAGGCATCAGGTCGTCACTAAAGATAATAGCGGACCCTATAAATGCCATGGACCTCAAGGATGTTCGTTATGTGAGGCTTACAAGAAAGATGTCATTCAACGGGTGGAGTAAATGACTCAGAATAGATAAGCTGAGTCGATTCGGTTTGCAATAGAGCAAACAAGAAGAAGGAGGGTCATATGGATAAAAAAGGATTGATTTTGTTGGTGAGTATGATGTGTTTGGCATTATTGATTGGATGTGCTGGAGTAAAACCAGCCCCTACTACAATTCTACCTGTTTCGGTTAAGGTCGATAGCGTTGAGAGGCTCAATGCAATAGCGGCCAAGCCTCCTTACCAAGCAACAGATGTTCTTGTATTCAGGGTTAATTTCAAATTTACCAATCCAAACAATGTTCTGGCAAAAGTAGACGACCTCTATTTTGAGGCAAAAGCGGAGGATGGCACTCCTGAAAAGACGATCGTGCAGGCCGCTTCCATGCCGAGCATGGTCATTCCAGCAGGTGGAGAGCTCATTTGGTCACCCACAGACATTTTTGTTTATGGTGGAGTACTCGGACAATTCATCACCCGTGGTCTCGATGGGGGAGAAGGTATGAAAGGTGCACTCCAAAAGCGTGAGGAATTTTGGACAGATTTGGGGGGTGACAAAAGAAAATTCCTCATTGACGGCAACGTCACTTATTCTCTCCCCGATTTCCCCGACCTGGGAACTGTTCGCAATCAATTCAAGACTGAATTTACCACGCCGAAATTATAGTTGAACAAGGAGAGAAGGGTGGCTAAATCAATCACAGAAGAGACGTGGGGAAAGTTCCGTCCCTCTCCAGCAGAGGATAGCTTCCCTAAATTATTAAAACGCAATTACAACAAATGGGGAGATACGAAGGTCGCCTACCGGTATAAAGATTATGGATACTGGCGCGAACTTACCTGGAAAGACTTTTATGAGCGAACCAAATGGCTTGCCGGGGGTTTGGCCAGTATCGGTTTTGGACCGGGTGATAAGATTGCGATTTGTGGTGAGAACGCTCCTGAATGGTTCTGGGGACAGACGGCCGCCCAATGTCTTGGAGGGGCTTCCGTAGGTTTATATACCGACTCCATTCCTTCCGAGCTTCAATATATTATTGACCATTCGGATGCAAAAATTGTCATGGCGGATGATCAAGAGCAGATAGATAAAATCCTTTCTATCAAAGACCAGATTCCAAAAGTGGAAAAGATTGTTTACTGGATCGCAAAGGGAATGTGGGGATATGATGATCCATGGCTGATTGGTTTTGATGATATGATGGAGTTAGGAAAAACCTATGAAGCGGCTCATCCCAACTTTTTTGAAGAATGGATTGATAAGACAAAACTGGATGATGTGGCGGTTCTGCTTTATACATCAGGCACAACCGGCCTGCCAAAGGGGTCCACTGTTACCTACAGGAATCTTTTGAGTCTGTTCAATGGCTGGGATGCAGCCTTACCGTGGGATCTCAAAGATGAAAACCTCTCTTTTCTGCCGCCGGCGTGGATTGGGGAACAGATTTTTACTGTAGCGCCGAATTTGGCAAAAGGGATTGTGG
>JBAPSY010000248.1:0-2521 GCA_049281855.1 Anaerolineales bacterium | reverse complement strand
GGATAGCATACCAGGGTACTTTGATAAATGCAAAATTCGGACCCGTGAAGAAAAGGTAGGCCTTACCGGTTTCAGACGTGTATAGTACCACCTCAAAATTGGGATCATCACGGTCGCGTAGCAAGCCTGGTTCGATTTCGACCAAATGAAAGGTTTTTCCTGGTAAGCTGAAGGTCAAACTGCCTTTTTTAAAACTGATACTACCGGCTTGCATGGTCGCCATGACTTTTGCAGGCGTGGTGTAATTGTTGCGTGCAGCATAATAAGTTCCGACATATGGCGCCATCCGGCTGGTAAAATCGGCCACCGGTGCCTTAACCGAGTCAGGAGCAAACGGGAAATAACGATCCATAAATTTCTGGATCAGCATATCTCGAGCAATGTTTCCCCCTGGGGCGTTAGTGGCAATAAAGAGGCCCAGGTTTTGATCAGGGATCAGGTACAGACCTGCGGTAAAGAAAGTCGTATCACCGCCGTGCCAGAGGAGACGCTGTACATTCAGATTTTTTTCCATAAAACCATATGCCATACCGGGCAGCCGGGGATCAGGACTGAAGAGCTGGCTGTGCATTTGTTGAGCGGTTTTCTCAGATAGAATGCGGTTAGCGCCAAGCTGGCCGTTTTGCAGGTGCGCCAGCATGAATTGGGCCATGTCAGTCGCCGTGCTGGTCATTCCACCCGCCGGATAATCCCTCACATATTCAAAGCCAGATTTGAGATACTGTTCCTGGTAGAAGTTGTAACCGTAGGACATGCCAGCCGCCAGATTGTCAGGAAGCGGTTGGCTGAAGGAGCTGTGAGCCATGCCAAGCGGAGTATAGATATAATTCTCAATGTACTCAGCAAACGGTACGCCGGAGATGCGCTCGACGATATAGCCTGCCAATGATGCCCCATAGTTGGAATAGGCTGCGATCTTACCGGGGGGGTAGACCCGGAAGGGGATGCGCGTTTTCACATACTGGCTCAGCGGGATCAATTCATCAGGGTTCAATCGATACATTTTATATCCATTGTCCTCAAAACCCGCTGTATGGCTCAGCAAGTTCTTCATAGTAATCGGCTGAGGATAGGTGGCGGGTATCTTGAAATCGAGGTAGGTGTTGATGTCCTCATCCAACGACAGCTTGCCCTGTTCAACGAGCTGCATTACCGCCGTCCACACGAATAGCTTGGATATGGACCCCACCCGGAACAGGGTGCGCTCGGCGTCGACCGAAACTTTGTATTCGATATCGGAATAACCGTAACCTTTCGTGAATACCAGCTTGCCATCCTTGACTATCGCGACGATGGCGCCAGGAATATGGTTAGTATCCATTTGATCGGCCATGATTCCATCAACGAAAGCTTCTATCTCTTTCGGGTCGGTCGGGCCGGAGGTAATAACCTGAACTGGAATCGTCGTTTGCGCAGCCACAACTGCATTCCCAATGCAATAAGCGCACACGCTGCAGACCAACACTACAGCGAAGATTAGTTTAATCATCAAGCGAACCACATCTTCCTTCCTTTCCACATTCATGGCGTGTGGCATTCTGGCGAGTGGGTACGCTTTTCCCGGGCTCTCCGGGGGTATCGAGAGCCAGCACATGGAATTTCCCGCACAGTTGAGCAATATTCGGAAACCACATTGTTGAGCTTGCCTGACCCGCGTGTAAGAGCACCAATGGAAAGGCATCTTCTGGGCCGCATGCAATGACATGTGTTCGACCATAAGGCGTGGTGACGAAGCGTTATTCATGAGGAACTGGCAACAGCTGCATACCAGCATCGTAAGCCGAGAAATACTGAGTCTGACCTTTGAGGTACTGAAAAGATTGATCGGGCGATCCATTTATATCTCCTTTCATAATAACAGGCGGTAGATCAAACCTCAACTTACGACTGGCAGAATTGGAGAATACGCGCATTTACATATTCAGATTTCTCGGCATTGAGGGCATGCGAAGCATCAGGAATGATTTCGGCTTTAATGTTGGGTATTAACCTAGTAGCGCGTTGGTACGCACGCTTCGGAACGTAGATGACACTTCGTCCACCAATCAATAGCAAAGTTGGCACCTCTACTCGACGTAATTCTTCATCACTGAAGACCCTGGCTCGAATGGGAGACTGGGGGCGGATATTCAGAATACCCAACACCATCAGCTCTCCCCATTTTTTATTCACCTGATATCCCCTGGTCATCCACTTAAAATAATTGATCAGACCGGACCGCGTGGGATGCACCATGATTGGTATAAAACTATGCCAAAAGAAGGCCGAGCTCATCCCTTCGAATGAAGCTGCAGGATCGAGTAAGACTACACGGTTCACCCGTTGCGGCTTTTGGATGGCGAAATTAAGCGCCAGCCATCCGCCCAAGGAAATTCCTACCACATGGGCATTATTTATTCCCAAACCACTGAACACCTCGGCAATCCATTCGGAACAGTTTGTGGTGGTGAGCTTTTGCATCGGGATGCTCCTCCCGGGCTGACCGGGGGTATCCAGGGCATACACCCGGAACTGGCTGCTC
>JBAPSY010000247.1:0-23107 GCA_049281855.1 Anaerolineales bacterium | reverse complement strand
CGTGCATACCCCTGCAGATGCTGCCGAGCTGGTTCAATTTGAGATGAGCGCCTTGGAGCAAGAGGAACTTCGCGTCTTGTTATTGGATACCCGCAACCGGGTGCAGCACATCGAGACGGTTTATCGTGGCTCGGTCAACTCTTCCCAGGTGCGTGTAGCCGAAATCTTCAAAGCTGCCATTCGGCGTAATGCCACCAATCTAATCGTCATCCACAACCATCCTTCCGGAGATCCAACTCCGAGCCCGGATGATGTTGCCATTACCCGCCTCATCCTGCAAGCGGGAGAGCTTCTAGATGTGAAACTGCTGGATCACATCATTATCGGCAGTGGGCGTTTTGTTTCATTAAAAGAGCGGGGATTGGGTTTTACGCAGGGTTAAATCGAAATTAAACCGTCGATCTTACCCGAAAACTAACAAACTCCCCTATGGCGGCTAGCCATTCAAAATCCACATCGGCCACACTCGCCATGGGCGGACCTTCGCGCAGCGCTTGTAGCAGATTCTCAAGGTTTTGGCGTGATCCTTCGGCTGTGACTTCGACGGAGCCATCCCACCGGTTTCGCACCCAACCATGAAGATCAAGGTACTCTGCCTGCTCCAATACAAAATAACGAAAGCTCACCCCCTGCACTCTTCCTGAAACAGTTGCGTGCAAGCGGGAATTTGTTTCATCGGTCATGGTGCATGCCTCATCAGGTGAGATGGCGGGTATTCTATATCGTCTGGGCTTGTAGGTAGTTGGTACATGGATTAAATGGTCCTCTCCACTATGGATGTTGCCTTCTAAGCTCCCAGGAAGGCAAGTAGTGGGGTTAATGTCAGCGGGCTGAGTAGGGTGGTGACCAGGACGGCTGTGGTAACGAAGGTAGGTTCAGCGTCGAATTCGGTTGCCAGGATCGTGGTGAGCACGGCTACGGGCATGGCAGCTTCCAAAACCACTGCCTGGTAGGAGGGTCCGGACATTCCAAATAGCTTGGTTAGTCCAAAAGCAAGCGCAGGCGCGATCAATAAGCGCATGCTGCTGGTCAGGATAAGGGGTAAAACGTGACCATCCAGACGTATATTTACCAGCTGCATGCCAAGCAAGACCAGCATGCACGGGATGGCAGCATTACTGAGCAGAGTAACGGAGCGATCCAATCCCGAAGGTAATTTCCAGCCAAATTGAAGAAACAGGATTCCCAACGTCAGTGCGTAAATGGCTGGAAATTTTATCAGTCCCTTGATCGCATTTAACACACTCATCGACCCCGACGAGGCAATCACGATGCCGACTGTATTGGTGAACATCGCATTGATGACAAAAAAGACACTGGCGAAAGCCAGTGCCGTCTCACCAAAGGCAAAGTTGGTTAGAGGTAATCCATAATTGCCTGCATTCATGAACATCGCTGTGATCATAACGGCTGCTAACATTCGCCGGTCAAGCCGTAGGATGCCTCCGATAAGCCAGGTGAGACCCCCGACGCACACCATTAAAACGATTGCAAATACGAGTGTACGCAGGATATCCTGGTTACTTAGCTTGCTGTTGATAATCAGGTTAAAAACCAGGATAGGGGTGAATACGTAAAAAATGACTTGAGAAAGGGGGCGTGGATTGATTTTTAACCATTTGGCCAGAGCGAAACCAATGCAGGCTGCCAGTAAAATCGGGAAAAGGTTATTAAAGAATAGGGCAAATAATTCGCTCAATCTTCGTTATCCTCAGCATTGAGCTCTTCCAAATCATTATCAAAATAATCCTCTGAGGCATCACCCGGTTCATTCCCGTTCTCTGGTATATCCTCATCCTCAGGTATTTCCAACAATGCCAGATCTCTCATTTCTTCGGTAAAATCTAGATTTTCAAGCGCATTATCGATCTGGTTAGCTTCATCGTCATCTTCTGTGGTTTCTAACAGGTTTTCCAGTGCTCCCCGCACTCCCTCACCTCCTGTCTGAGAAAGTGACCAGACGGATGCCATGCGGACGTCTATGTCGGTATCTTCCAGTAATTCCAGCAAATCGGGTACCGCCTCTTTGATTTCAAGCTCCCCGGCTGAGCTGGCAGCTTCTGCCCTCACCAATGGGTGTTCGTGATTTAACATTTTTAGGACTTGCCGGTTCCAACGTGGGTTGGCGGAACGGCCCATGGCAAACAATGCCGTAACCAACCATTCCATATCTGTCGAGGCGTATGCCTTCTCAATCAACCCGACGACTTCCTTGCGCGATGAGAATCCCAGTGCTTCCAATGCTCTACGGCGCACCAGGGTAGTATCCGTGCCTGAAGTCAGAAGTAGCAGGCATTCCTCGACACGCTTCAATTTTGTGGGAGAAATATCTTCAACTTCACCCATGTAAATATAGGTGGCCAGGGCAGCAGCCGAAGCTGCACGGACGTCTGCATCGGCGTCATGCTCAGACATGTCCACGAATGTGGGTAGCAGGTCAACCAGCTCATATTCGCGCAGGATGTTTATGGCGCGCCTGCGCACGCCTGGCTCACTATCTTTTAGCGCCACCCGCCCCACTTCCTCAAAACAAAGCAGGTCATCTGCCAGGTGGATCTCTTCCAGGTCTTCAAGAAGGGCTTCTCGGCGCCGTAATGTGACCTTAGGCCAGGTTTCTGCGAATATGGATGTGTCAGCAGGCTCCAGGTCTGATAGGCGGTTTAGGTACCTTGGCGAAAATGGTGTATTTTCATCGAGTAAAGCATCGATCAGTTTATTGAAGGGGATTGGTTTAAGAATAGCCATATCAACCAGGTTCATGGGAGAGGCGTTGTGATGGGGTGAATGAAGTCTTGCAGGTTGATATAAATCATTAACAGGATCAGTAAAGCAAAACTGATGAAATTGACCCAGACTTCATATTTGGCCGGTATACGTCGATGAATGATGATCTCTGGCAGCGCAAATGCGATCCGCCCACCATCCACTGCCGGGATGGGAATCAGGTTCATGATTCCGAGGGAAATGCTGATGCTGGCGAAGAACAACAACACATTGACGATGGTTGGTACACCTGGAGTGCCGGTACTTTCACGTACAGAAGCATACATGTCAAACATACCCTTGATCCCTACCAACCGTCCTTCGGAGGCGGTGGATTGGCCGTTGATGATCTGGCCGACCATGGTGAACAATTCCTTGCAGTATTCATACAGGGAGGTAAAGCTTTCAGGGATGGCACCCGTAAGCGTAAATGGTTTCATCGGGTAGCTCATGTAGATGCCCACAGCGCCCGAGCTGCCTGGGTTGGTCACCGGGGTTACACTAACTTCATGGGTCACACCATCACGTTGGTACACGAAATTCAGCGGTTTTCCCAGGTTGGCATAGATCACGGTTTTAACGGTATCCAGGGCATGGATATCTACCCCTCCAACGCTCACCAGGATATCACCGGCTTTCAAGCCTGCGGCTGAAGCAGGTGAGTCGGGGGAGATATCCACTAACTGGACTCGGTTTCTATCCGGCAATGAGCCGATGAAACCGTAGATAGCGATGAACAAGACTACTGCAGTGATCAGGTTCATGGTTGGGCCAGCCAGGAAAACTGCAATGCGTTTCCAGGGATTCGCCGCTGATAAACCGCCCGGGACATTAGGATCATTTTCACCTTTCGGACGCACGAACCCTCCTAATGGCAACCAGTTCAGCGTAAATTTGGTTCCACCAAGTTCAAAAAGTTTTAATGCACGCGGTGGAAACCCAAACCCAAACTCCTCGACTTCTATTTTTAAAAGCTTGCAGACAATGAAATGTCCAAATTCGTGTAAAAAAATCAATGTCGCAAGCGCGATCACAAATTCGATAATCACTTGAATGGTCATTCTATACCTGTAGTAATCAACAATCGTCCTAACTGACTATTTGGATTTAATTAACCTTGGCATTATATCCCGTCCTGGAGCATGCATCCAGTCAGAAGTGGCCAGAAAGGGGTATTCTAACAGAACTCTAAGGCTTAAAACCGAAAATTGGATCTAAAAACCCCTTTAACCCATATCAAGTTGGCTTCCCTCGAGCCTGGCTGGACCTCCCGGGTGAGTTGTGCGCACCTGGATCACCCCAGGTAATTGGCGTAATCGCTCCCCAATCTTTTCCACCTGTATGCTAGGACAAAGCACGTGTACATTTGGACCTGCATCGATGGTGTAGCAAACCACCAGTCCCTCTTTTCTCCAGGCTTGAACAGTATGCATGATCGCCAAAGTGGCAGGCTGCCAGTAAAACAGCGGGGGTGTGGAAGTTATCATCACCGCATGCATCAGGATGCAATCCGTTTCTACCACCTCCGCGAACTTGTAAAAGTCACGTTCTAGGATTGCTTCTCGGCACAGGTTCAGACGACGGGGAGCATCTGCGACCCGCGCGACCTGCAGCAGGCTGGTGTGTGCCAGGGAATGACCCACGCTCGAGCTGACCGGTTTTTCCTCCTCACTTACGAATGCGATACAATCCGCCAGATCCCAATAGCTTGCTGATGCAATGCTATAAGCATAAGAATCCTTATCATTATGACCTGCCTGCCACTCGACAAACCCACCCGGGATCGAACGGCAGGCAGAGCCAGATCCAGTGCGTGCCAGGCGTGATAGATCTTTCTCGCCAAGGCTTAATCCCGCTGCGCGTGAAGCTGCCAGGCTCAGGGCAGCAAACCCCGATGCGGAAGAGGCAATCCCGGCAGCGATAGGGAAGTTATTTTGGCTTTCCACCTTGGCAAATGTAGAAATGTTTGCGAGTATACGTACACGGTTAAGTAACGTGCTTACACGTTCTAGAGCTGTACCGAATATCGGTTCACCATTAAGGATTAACTCGTCTTGGAGTAATGAAGGGTCAAAGCTCACCGAGGTACGTGTGCTAAGCTCTTCCAGGTTCAATGAAATGGAGCCATTGGCAGGTATCCGTAGACTGGGGTCGATGTCTCCCCAATACTTGATCAAGGCGATATTGGGATGAGCAATCGCAGTGGCGGAAATGATGGGCAAGATCAAACCTCTTTAGTGATGTGTCGCTCAAACAGGCTGTCTTCTAACCGCAGGTAACCCCGGATAGCCTGGCTTGCCATCATGCGTAAAGGTTCGGGAGGCCAGGGGATCATGCGGCGGTTAACAAACCACACATCCGTCAGGTCGGTTTTACGTTCAAGAGCCAGGTCTGCCATGGTTCGCCCGTTGAGATGCGTCATTGATACGCCATGACCGACACAACCCAGACTATAAATCGCGCGTTCGTCACCAAGAAAGCCGATCGCCGGTGCCATATCCAAAGGAACGGATACAGGCCCGCCCCAGCGATGAGTGAACTGAATACCTTTCAGGTGGGGGAAAAGCCAGATGATATCTCGCTCAAGATCGACGAAAGTATGGATGTTCAAATCGTGTTCCATATTTCCACCATAAGCCAGGCTTACATTACTGCCTCCCATTGCCAGACGGTTATCGATCGTCAGGCGGAAGTAGTGTACCAGGTTGCGGGCATCTTCAATTCCCTGACGGTTTTTCCAGCCAATAAGTTCAAGCTGTGCCTGGCTTAGTGGCTCAGTTACCACCATGTGAGTGAACGCAGGTACCTGCTTGCGTTTGAGCTGGGGGATCAGGTGCGAGTATGCATTGGTTGCAAAGATGACTTTTCTAGCGGTCACTTTACCATGGAGTGTGGTTAGGGTGAAGTCAGTATCGCGATGGATTTCAATCACCGGAGTTTCTTCATACACCTGTGCCCCGAATTGCATGGCAAGTCGCTTCAATTCCCGCACTTGTTTGGCTGGGTCAAGCAAGCCTGAACGTGGCTCCCACCAGCCTCCCAGAAATCGTGGGGAATTGACCTCATTTTTGATCTGGTCAGCTTCAATCCAAGAGATGCCGGTAATCCCCATTGATGTCAATATATCCAGGTCATGCTGGATCCGCTTGACATAGCCTGGAGTGGTGGCTGCACGCAGGAAACCCGGAAACCAATAGTCAGACTGAATACTGTATTCCTTGATCAGCTCATCCACATAATCCACCGCGCGTTCCATATACCGGTGTGCTTCTACTGTGCGCTGGTGACCGAAGATGGCTTTGGTTACCGCTGGCTCAAGGCCAAAGAGGGTCATCGAAAAGCCACCGTTACGACCACTGGCACCAAATCCGACCACCTCTCCTTCAAGGACGGCTACCGACAATCCCTGATCGTCCTTGCGTAGGTTGTAGGCTGTGGATAGCCCGGTAAATCCCCCTCCAATAATGGCGATGTCAACTTTCAAGTCCCCATGTAATGCCGGGCTTGGATCATAGGCACCATACGTAGCTAACCAGAATGATTTATCGCTGTAATCTTTCATATTAATCCTCCTAGATGGCAGTGAACAAATGATTGTGCACCAACGACTGTGTACTATTATTGCACAATATTGGTTTATTGTCATTAATAAAATGCTTTCCCATTCCTTCCTGCAAGCATGGCGTGGAATTCTCGCCGGGTATGCATTGATGGGTGTTCATTTTTCTGCAATCATCCTTTCCCGGTATTGACTTTTAGAATACCTGAGATAACATAGAGCAGTAATCTCAGCCCTTCTTAGGAGTAACGAACGGGAATGAGTAGGAATGAGGAGGAGTATGAAGTGAACACGCTGCTGTTGAACCCTAAAAAGCACAATCGCTATTACCCTGATGAGCGCTCACGCGAAGTGATGCTAAAAACCATCCAATTTTTCGAGAATAAGGGGAAACGCAAGCTCAAAGCGGATGATCGGGAAGGTGTGTGGTATGCCGACTTTCTGGATTTTCAGAAGAATGAGAAAATTTTCGCCACCTTGTTGACTCCATCTGGATATGGGGGTTTGGATTATCGCTGGGATAGCTGGCGTAATTGCGAGTTCAATGAGATCCTTGCATTTTACGGTTTGGCATATTGGTACACCTGGCAAGTGTCCATCCTCGGCTTGGGACCCATCTGGCAAAGCGATAATGATGGGCTAAAGCGTAAAGCCGCGCGATTGTTAAACGAGGGAGATGTGTTCGCCTTTGGCTTATCGGAGCGCCAGCATGGAGCAGATATTTATTCCACCGAGATGAGCCTGATGCCTCAATTAGATGGGACGTATCTTGCCAATGGGGAAAAATATTACATCGGGAATGGCAACCTGGCACCAATGGTCTCCACTTTCGGAAAGCTCTCACCAACGGGGGATTATGTGTTCTTTGTGGCTGACTACCGTCAAAAAGGCTATGACCTGATCCAGAATGTGACCCACAGCCAATCTTATGTGGCGAACTTTGCCTTGCATGATTACCCAATCACAGAAGCGGATATCTTATCCAAAGGTCAGGCTGCTTGGGATGCTGCCCTCAACACGGTTAACATTGGCAAATACAACCTGGGGTGGGGGTCAATTGGCATTTGCACCCATGCCTTTTATGAGGCTATTCATCACGCAGCTTATCGCAGACTGTATGGCATAGCAGTGACGGATTTCCCGCATGTCAAGATGATGTTTACTGAGGCCTATGCCCGGCTGATTGCGATGAAGCTGTTTACTTTGCGGGCAGCTGATTATATGCGCGTGGCATCACCTGAAGATAGGCGTTATCTGCTTTATAACCCAGTTGTGAAAATGAAGGTGACTACCCAGGGCGAGCAGGTCATCAACCTGCTATGGGATGTCATCGCTGCCAGGGGTTTCGAGAAGGATATGTACTTTGAAATGGCAGCCAGAGATATCCGCGCCTTGCCCAAGTTGGAAGGTACGGTGCATGTCAATATCGCTCTGATCGTCAAATTCATGGCCAATTATTTCTTCAACCATAAAGACTATCCACCCGTCTCACGCCAGGATCAAGCCCGTAATGACGATTTCCTGTTTCACCAGGGACCGGCTAAAGGGTTGAGCCAGATTCAATTTCATGATTACTCGCCAATCTTTGAAGCCCATGCTGTTCCTAATGTTCGAATATTCAAAGAACAATCCGATATCTTCAAAACGATGCTGGCTCAAGCCACCCCCAGCCAGGAGCAGGTAAAAGATACAGATTTCTTAATAACTCTTGGGGAGGCTTTCACGCAGGTTGTTTATGCGCAGCTGATCCTGGAAAACGCGGAAATCTATTCAATCGATGATGACCTGGTAGACCAGATTTTCGATTTTATGGTCCGTGATTTATCCGCATTTGCACTCAAGATGTACAGCCAACCCAGCACCACCAGTGAACAAATGGATTTTTGCATGCGGATGATCCAGCGACCGGAGGTTAACCAATCGAAATTCAGCCGGGTGTGGTTGAACCAGGTATTTCCGTTGAAAAACGAGTACGAGATGAACCCATGAATCAACAGCGGGGGTGATTTAACAATAAGCCGCGTGCTTGTCGGGTCAGACTTGCCAACAGTGTTCCATCTGGTGCATCTTCGCCACCCAGGTCGTCTATCGTCAGGGGAGAGGTAAAACTGACCTTTGGCGTGGCAGCAGGTTTATCTCCGGTGAGCAACTGGGCTGCGATCTGGAAAATTTCAGCTACTTTTTGGCGTTGCTCATACTTTTTCCATATTTTGATCAAGGGATTCTTGAACCATTTTTCCGATAACACCCCACTGGCAACCGCCACCACCGAAATCGTTTGAGGCATTCGGCGCAAGAAAAGCTCGATGCTTGGCGACCATCCTGAAAGGCTCTGCTCAGCACCTGGGGAAACTGCGGGGTCAGGTTCAACATTCCCTCTCGGAAATAGCAATATCGCCCCATCATTTTTTAAATGCTGGAGTGCACTCCGCACGGTTTGTAATCGAGATGGGATGTGATATGGGACCGGTATGCTATGCTTGGCGATGTTTGGCAGTATCTGGACCAGGGGTATATCCGAAGCAAGGATCTTGAGATCATCCCGTTTGATCGATGCAGCCAGGATGACCACATCATAAGCAGCAGGATGGTTGCATACCACCATCAAAGGACCTTGCTTGGGAATCGTCTCGGCACCGTGGAGTTGAACGCTGGTAACAAAGTTACCTAGGAATTGGTTGACCGCCGAGTTCCATCCTTCCTGAGCGATATTCCGATCTAAGCTGACCAGCAATCGGGACATGCGTTGGGCTGGGGGGTGCAAAAATGGGTAAAGGCAACGGGTGACCCAATTGGGGTGTTTCAAACCCATCACACTCATGAGCTGGGAGAAAAGAGCCTCTGTGACGACATTGATTTCGGGTGTGATAGGCGCTTTGGGGTTGGAAATCATTCTAAAATGTCATCAGCGGTTTTCTTCATTTCCAGGTATAACACTCTCACGCGATCTTCCACCAGCTGGCAGAAAGTGTTAATTGCTTCCCGGTGATGACCTTGTGGGTGATAAAATTCGGGCGTTCCGATAGTAACTGTTTCACACCCTGCATGCACCGCCATGGGGTAAATTGGTAAAATTGTGCCCTCATCAGCCTGGAACAAGCTACATAGGGTGGCAAACCCGGGCATGAAATGACGCATTAATGTTTCAGGGTCATGCGGTAGTAAAGGGTCTTCAGGAAATATGAGCAGGTTCTTTCCTTCCCGGAGCAATCTCAGACTGTGACGGAACCCATTCGTCGTCAATCCTCCAAAACGGTCGATAGAAACCGAGCCAATTGCCCTGAGCAGTCGAACGGAGATTTTCGTGAGCAGTGTGGAAAAGCTCATCCCTAACCAGCCGTTTAGATGCAATACTGGATGGACAAAGTCATTGAATAGATATTCAGGTGCACGCTTGAAATCAGTCATCTCCGCAATGATCCAGGGATAAAAGCGAATAGGGACGGATAGGATCGTTTCTATTGGACCAATCGTGCCCAGATGGTTGGCAATATAAATCGCTGGTCCTGGTGTTTGAATATTTTCAACCCCGACCACGTCATAAGAGAAGGGCGTCCCTAAAAAACGCAGGAATTCATAAACCAGTGAATCGGTTAGTTTTTGGTCGCCGGTTTTAGCGAGGGGAGTTCCATGAACTCGCATATTTCCAATGGTTCTCCTTTCATTTCATCGCGGTAAAGAGATAATGCACCGTGTATGCATTTGTCATTACAAACCCCACAACCCATACATAGGTTCGGGTCCACATGGGCAGTATCACCATTCATGGATAATGCACCAAATTGACAGAATGGTATACAATCGCCACAACCTTCACACAAGCCCTCATCCTTGCGGGTGACATATCCGGACGAAGCAAGCATCGGGGTACCTGAACGGTGCGCTTGCATTGCTCCACAACAACAGGAACAACAGTTACAGATGGCAAAGAAACGGTTGAACATCGCATCTTTAAAGAAAGCGTGATGCACGTGACCACGTTCGTTCTCGGCTGTGATAATATCCACCGCCTGTTGCTGGGTAATCCACCGTGCCCGTCTTGGATGGTGTTCGATGACAAAGCTAGCGAAAGGTTCACCAATGATCAAGCACACATCGAGGGGGAGGCATGGATCGGGTCGTGCTGACCGGCACGGGCATTCCAATACTACAATATGTTCAGGGTTGCGCAGGATAATATCCCGTGCACGCTGGTAGGGTATGATCTGCTCCAGGTTCTGAAGGTTGATCGCCTCATTCACCATTACCAGCTGTCGGGCAGCCTCCATTGGGAGGACTTTGCCATGATAGGTATCAGCGAAAGTTATTTTCTGGGTTTGCGAGGATGAGGACGTATCCGTGGAAAAATTATCTTTCTTTACCAGATTTACTAATCTGGTGAGCAGGTTTATGAGTGGAGAGAAAGTTTTCCTGATCGGATGTTCTCCAATCCCAATGCTAATATACAGGTAGGGCCAGCGACCATAAATGTAACCGTGGATAAAATCAAAAAGTGAATACCCCTGGGTGTTTTTAGCTTCATGGATGAATTCGCGGGTAGAGGGCTTCATAGTAAACTCGTGTAATGATTAGATGAACTTTATATCTAATTTTATTATTTACTAATGGACTATTTATACTACAAGCAAACCTCCTATGCAACCATCGTCAACGATCCGAATTGCCTCTATACGGATGTTCCTAAAGACTGCTAAAATTGCCTGGTTAATTACTGTATACCCCGATTAAGTCGGAGACACTTATTTGGCAACCCATGTTGACCATCAGCGCATTCGGTCGTTGATTGGCTTTTTCAGCGACAAAGATTATTATCGGCGTTTATACAAGATTGCCTTACCGATTGCGTTGCAGCAATTTATTATGTCGTCCTTGAATATGGTCGGGGTAGTTATGATTGGTCAGCTTGGGGGTGCACCGGTGGCTGCGGTAGGCTTGGCAAACCAGATCTTCTTCCTACTCAACCTGATGCTCTTCGGCATTACCAGCGGATCTGCCATGTTTACTGCCCAATTGTGGGGCAAGCGAGACGTACCCAATATTCGTAAAGTCCTCGGTTTGGCACTCACTTTGGGTTTGATCGCGGGTACGATATTCTTGGTCATCGCCGAGTTTTTTCCCGCCGGGGCATTAAGTATCTATTCACAAGACCCATCTGTCATCACCCTCGGCAGTGACTACCTGCGTATTATCGGATTCTCCTTCCTTTTATACGCCATTTCATTCTGTTATTCTTCTGTGTTGCGCAGCACGGGTGACGTCCAAACCCCCTTATTCGTCACATTCACAGCACTATCGATAAACACACTGCTAAGCTATGCTCTCATATTTGGCAAATTGGGATTACCTTCCATGGGTGTGCATGGGGCTGCAATCGCAGTTTTGGTATCCCGCATCGTGGAATGCAGTTTATTGTTATGGCTCACCTATCACAAGCGCTCACCGGCTGCTGGCAAATTGAGCGAGTTGTTCAGCTATAACCTGGTTTTTGCTGGCAATGTTCTCAAGCCAGTATTGCCGGTTGTAGTGAATGAGATGTTATGGTCGCTGGGAACTACCGCGTATAGCGTTGTATATGCCCGCATTAGCACGGATGCGATCGCTGCGATGAATATTGTCGCCTCGATTGACCAGATGGCATTGGTCCTGTTCAATGGGATTGGGCATGCCTGCGCTGTCCTGGTCGGGAACCAAATTGGGGCAGGAGATGAGGAGCAAGCCTTCCGTTATGCTGCCCGTTCTGAAGTATTGGGTATGGTGGGCGCGGTCGGGATCGGGTCACTGGTCCTGGCAAGCGCGAATTCGATCTTATCCCTGTACAACGTCTCTCCCACGGTCATTGATTATGCTCACCACGTGCTCACGATTCTGGGATTGTTGCTGTGGCTCAGGGTCTCCAATGTGATCTTATTTATTGGCATCTTTCGAAGTGGCGGCGACACCCGTTTTGCTTTAATCCTGGATGGGGTGATCATCTGGGTGGTGGGCGTGCCGTTAGCCTTCGCTGGGGCTTTCCTGTTCCACCTTCCCGTATATTGGGTCTACCTGCTGGTGATGTCTGAAGAAATCACCAAATGGTTGCTTGGTATATACCGTTTCTTTTCACGTAAATGGATCCATAATCTGGCACAGACGGTCGGAAGCTAACTCTCCTCTGTTCAAAATGTCGTCTCTCTGATAAGATAGCATCCCGAGGAAACCGACCTCGACCGCACAGGTCGGGGTTTTTGTATGTTCTGACTGGAAAAATATTGTGATTATCGAACGAAAAGATATTCGAAATATTGCTCTCATTGCTCATGTTGACCATGGCAAGACGACCCTGGTGGATGGTTTGCTTAGACAAGCGCGAGTATTTCGCGAGAACCAACAAGTGATGGAACGCGTGATGGACTCCAATGACCTTGAACGCGAACGTGGCATTACTATTCTGGCGAAAAACACCGCCATCGAAATATGGGATGAGGTGATCCAGGGTCAGGTCAAGATCAACATTGTGGACACTCCTGGTCATGCTGACTTTGGGGGTGAGGTTGAGCGGGTGATGAACATGGTGGATGGCGTCCTGTTACTGGTGGATGCTGCTGAAGGACCCATGCCTCAGACCCGTTTCGTCCTCAAGAAAGCCCTCGAGATGGGTCACCGTGCGATCGTGGTGATTAACAAGGTTGACCGCAAGGATGCTGAGCCTGAGCGGGTGGTTAATCAGACATTTGACTTGTTCATTGAACTGGGCGCCACGGATGAGCAAGCGGAGTTTCCTATAATTTACGCCAATGCCATCACTGCCCAGGCTGGGTTAACCCCCACACTGGGTCCTGATCTGCAGCCACTCTTCCAGGCTATCTTACGACATATTCCACCTCCGCAGGTGGATCTACAGGCACCCTTACAAATACTGGTAACCACTCTGGGATATGATGATTACCGGGGTGTGACTGCCGTTGGCCGCATCTTTGCTGGGCAGATCCATCTTGGTCAACCCTTAGCCCGCATCTCCGTGGACGGGCAGGTTCGCCCTGAGCGGGCGCGATACCTTTACGTCCACCAGGGTTTGAAAAAGGTGGAGATTGAAGCGGCACAAGCGGGAGAAATTATTGCCTTGGCGGGCTTGGAAGGTATCTCCATCGGCGAGACACTGGCTGATCCTGAAAACCCGATAGCTCTTCCACCGATCAAGGTAGAGGATCCGACGGTACGCATGACATTTGGCGTGAACAGCTCCCCATTTTCTGGGCGTGAGGGACGTTGGAACACCTCCCGCAGGCTGCGCGATCGCCTTTTTGAGGAGCTGCGCTCAAACGTGGCTTTGCGGGTGGCAGAGACGGAAAGTGCAGATACTTTCTTGGTTTCTGGGCGTGGAGAGCTGCACCTGGCGATCTTGGTCGAGAATATGCGTCGGGAGGGGTATGAATTCCAGGTTTCTCGCCCGGAGGTAATATTGCGTTATGTAGAAGGGGGTGAGACATTGGAACCCTTCGAAGAAGTGCACATCGATACCAGCCCAGAGACGGTGGGTGTTGTTGTGGAGATGCTCGGTGGACGGCGCGGGCAGATGCTGGATATGCAGGACACACAGGAAAACAGCGTCCGGTTAAAATATCTGGTACCCACGCGCGGTTTGTTAGGCTTCCGCTACCAATTCCTTACTGCCACACGTGGGGCAGGGGTAATGAATACGATTTTCTTTGATTATTTACCCATGGTCGGAGCGTTATCTGGGCGCGAGGCTGGGTCGATCGTCTCGTGGGAAACAGGTGTCACGACGACTTATGGCTTGAATAATGCTCAAGACCGTGGGAATCTGTTCTGTGGACCGGGTGTGGAAGTATATGAAGGCATGGTGGTGGGTGAGCACCAACGTCCTGGGGATCTAACGGTTAATGTTTGCAAGAAAAAACATATGACGAACGTGCGCGCCGCTCGAGGTGAAATGGAAATCCGTCTGACCCCTCCCCGCCAGATGAGCCTGGATGAGGCGATCGAATATCTGGCGGATGATGAGCTATTGGAAGTCACCCCTCAGAACTACCGCATTCGCAAGCGCATCCTTGAAACCCACGAACGGGGTAAGCAGACCAAGCTGGCCAAACTCGAGCGATTGGAATAGTTCCAAAAAACATCCACAGGTTGAGGTCCTCAAACCATATCTCATCGATATGATGATTAGGTTCACCAGATAGTTGACCATGATTTGGTTGTCCCCAGCCTGTTATTAAATTAATCTTTTTTAGAGCTTCATCCGGTAAACACGGTAACGTTTATACAGTCTGGCGCCAGCTCGTGTTGCCAGCGTGGGGGTGTAGGGGTTATCATCCGAAGTTAGTGACAGATCAAACCAGGTGTATCCTTTCGGGATGGCGCGCCTGGCCATCTCATCGAACAACATCACCGCCACACCTGTATCCCAATACTCCGGTAAAACCAAGACGCTTTTAATCGCCAGGCATTTTGGCTGCCTGCGCATATAAGGCAGTAAACGCAGGGTATCCCATGGGTAACGCAGACCATTGGCATGAATGAGAGCCTCATTTATATTTGGAATGCCTGGAAACCATCCGACGGCTTCTCCATCTACTTCAGCGAATAATACCAGCTCAGGATCGACAATCTGGCGGAATTGCTCCAGCGAAGCCTGCAGACCATCACGCGGCCATGGGATGAAATCAGGCAGGTGAGCCAGGGCTTTGTTCAACAATATGTAGATGCGTTCCACCTCATCGTCCCAATGTTCCATATCGGCAGATCGTATCTGGATCCAGTTGTGCCGCCTGAGCCGTTCAGATAAGCGCGATAAGCGCTGAATCTCCGCGGATGCCATGCTTGGAGTGATTTCATAGGCGAGGTTGTCGCCCCGCGCCGGCAGAAATCCATACTGCTCGAAATATCCCTGATAATAAGCCGGGGTGTGAACACACAGGATAACAGGTGGTCGGTCACGTCCCTCGATGAGCACGCCGTACCCATCCTCATAATCCAGATTGAATGGACCATACAGGCTCTCCAATTGGTGTGCGTTAGCCCACAGTCGGGCATGGTCGAACATAGCCTGGGCAACTGCCTGATCTTGGATACATTCGAAAAAACCGATCATGCAATCCTTTAATCCGCGCGCAGTGTTGGTCATCTTATCATCCGCACAACAGATCGTCCCGGCAGGTTTTCCATCCTTTAATGCAATGAATAATTCAGCAGTCCCCCGCTGGAAAAATACTCCATGCTCGGGGTCGATGAACTTGATCCGTTCGGCCAGAAGCGGTGGCACCCACAGTGGGTCATGATGATAGATCTGCCAGGGGAAGGTGGCAAAACTGCGCCGCTGTGCTGCTATCTCGACGGGGATAATTTCGATCGTGCTCATGATCCTCCTTTATTGTTGGCAGAACGGCGGTCTTCAAGCTCTTGGGCGATCTGTGTATAACGCTCCCGCCCCAATGGATATAGGATCGCGAAAAGGATACCGATGCACATCATCACCGCCGGGATGGGTCCCGTGACGATGCGTATGCCGAGAATTGCGCTGGAAGGCTGCTGCAGGCTGTTTGGAATGTATCCAGTGGCATCCAACACTAACAATGCCAGGGGGATGGCAAAGGATGAAGCTACCTTCTGTGAGAGCGAGATCAAGCTGTAAAACATACCTTCGTGCCTCTCACCGGTTTTTAGCTCACCATATTCGATGGCATCTGGGATGATTGCCCATGGGATCACGTGCGCAGCCGATACACCAATCCCAGCCAGAACGCATAATATGAGGATTAGATACAACGGAGTGGCAGGCGTCAGGTTGATCAACACCAGCAGCACTGCCGCAAAGAATGCCATCCCTATGATGTATGCCAGGCGTTTATTCAGCCGGCGTGAAGTCCAGGTCCACAACGGCAAGGCACAAATGCCAACTACGAATATTGTCGCCATGATTACATCACTGCTGCCTTCCCGATTGACCACGTACTTGATAAAGTAAAGTAAGATGGTCTGCAGGATGTCCACCGTGACCCAAGTGAATAGATAGATGATCGTACCAAAGATGAAAGGTCGGTTTTGGAGTGAAGCCCGGATGGATTCACGCAACCCAGGCTGTTTTTGGTTCATAAATTCCGGGCGTTCACGCGTGCCGAAAAAAACCACATACAACGGAATCGCTGAGACGATGCCAAATAATAGCCCCATCCGGAATATATTGGAGGCGTGACCGGGCGAAAAGCCGTTTATGATCATCAACGGGATGGTAAATGCCAGCAGGCTTCCAAAGATTGAGAAAAATGCCCTAACCGATTGCAGCGATGTCCGCTCATCATAATCCGAGGTCAGTTCCGGAGTGAGAGCGAAGTATGGCATGTAGATCATGGTTGCTGCAGCATCATATAATACATAGATAAATGCATAATAAACCGCCAGGGCTATATCTCCCTGTATGGGGGGTTTCCACCACATTAATGCAAATATGATCGCGAAGGGTATCGGTCCAAAGAGTAAATACGGGCGTCGTCGACCCCAACGAGTGCGTGTGCGGTCTGAAATGTAACCGAATAGGGGGTCATTGACGTAGTCCCACGTACGTCCGACAAAGATGGCAATCGCCGCGATCTTGGCAGGCACTCCCACCACATCGGTGAGGAAAATCGCAAAATATGCTGCCACGATCGTGCTGGTCAGGCTGAAACCCAAATCGCCAGACCCATACATCCATTTTCGCCAGGATGGTATTTTATTTTTCATGAGAAGGTTTTCCTTCGCAGGGTGGGATGCATTATTTTACTCCAACCTGTACAAATAGAAATAACAAAGATGACCAGAATACCTGGATCGGATTGCAGATAATCCGGTGCTGCAGTTTACGCTCAAGTGAAAGGGAATGACTGACTTGCAGCGAATTGATTGCTATTGATTTTGGGTAAACTGGGGAAACAAGTAGAGCGTTTTCTGCATGCTATAATCACGGCATGATTTTGGTGACTGGAGGAACAGGTTTTATCGGCAAGGCACTGGTACGCCACCTGACGGAATCAGGCTATCCGGTACGCCTGCTAATCCGCCCATCGAAACGATCTCCCGACCTGCCCAAAGGGGTTCCTGTAGAAGTGGCAGTGAGCAACCTGATGGACGCTCGCGGCCTGCGTTCAGCCATGATAGATGTGGATATTGTTTATCACCTGGCAGGTGTCGAATGGCATGGCGCCCACGCCAGCTTGATGGATATCGATATCCTTGGAACACAAATGATCAGCCGGATTGCAGCCGAGGCTGGAGTAGAGCGATTTTTCTACCTGAGCCATCTGGGAGCTGACCGGGCATCTGCTTACCCGGTGTTAAAAGCCAAAGCCATCGCCGAAGAGAATATCAGACGGAGTGGGGTGAGCCACACGATCATCCGTTCAGCATTGGTATACGGGATGAATGATCATTTCACTAGTAGCCTTGCACGCTTGTTGAATGCCCTGCCTTATTTCTTTTTCGTCCCTGAGGAGGGAAACACACTGCTCCAGCCCATCTGGGTGGAAGATCTGGTGACATGCCTGGTGTGGGCATTGGATAACGACCTGACCATCAATCAGACCTATTCCGTAGGTGGTCCGGAATATTTGACTTTCAACCATATCGTCAAATCTGTGCTTGATCAGATAAAGCTCCGCCGCACGTTGGTGCCTGTTTTCCCACCTTATCTGCGTGCGATGACCGTGCTGTTTGAATCGATGTTCCCTGGGATGCCAGTGTCGGTATATTGGCTGGATTACCTGGCGACCAATCGCACGTGTAGTTTGGATGGCATGACCAGAGTCTTCAATATATTGCCCTCCCGTTTTGATCACCGTTTGGATCACCTGCAAGAAACCAACTGGCGAGTTTCGTTATGGCGGACTATATTCCGCAGGCGCTAAATAACCGATGAAATATCCCTGGACAATCAAGATCATCGAAAATATTAATGAGATGCATCAAGCTGTGGAGCTCCAGCGCCAGGTGTGGCACGAAAGCGAGACGGATGTCATCCCTGCTCACTTGATGAATTCGGCTGTCCATAGCGGTGGTTTGCTTATTGGGGCATTTGTGGACCATGACCTGGTCGGGTTCGTGTTTGGCTTTCCGGGGTTCTATAGTACTCCGGATGGCCCGCGATTAAAGCATTATTCGAGCATTCTTGGTGTCCGCCCAGAGTGGCAAGGTCAGGGGATCGGGTTTGCCCTCAAGCGAGCTCAATGGCAGATGGTCCGCCACCAGGGGATTGATCGCATTACATGGACATTTGACCCCCTGCTGAGCCGCAATGCGTGGTTGAATATCACCCGGCTTGGAGCGGTGTGTAACACTTATTTACGTGATTTCTACGGCAAAATGAATGATGTCTTAAACCAGGGATTGCCTTCCGACCGCTTTAATGTGGATTGGTGGGTGAATTCGCACCGGGTGAATCGGCGTCTAAGCCGCAGGCGGCGGAATAATCTCAGCTTGGTGCATTTCCTGGCAGGAGGTGCCCCCATCTATAATCCTGCAGAAATGGATATTAAAGGTCTGCCCCATCCTGTCGAGAAGACCGATATTAAATTGGGGAATGACCTGCCAATCCTGATGGTGGAGATCCCTGCTGATTTCCTGGCACTTAAAGGGTCTGACCTAAGATTGGCATCTGACTGGCGCATGCACTCTCGCCTTATTTTTGAGGAGCTGTTCAAAGCCGGTTATCTGGTTACCGATTTTGTCCATTCTACAGATTATCCACCCCGCAGTTATTACGTCTTATGTTATGGAGAAAGCACACTATGAAGATTGACCGGATCATTCTATATCACTTGCGCATGCCTCTGATATCTGCGTTCGAGACGTCGTTTGGACGCATCCTTACTCGCGATTGTGTGCTGGTGGAAGCCTTTGCCTGTGGCATGGTTGGTTACGGTGAATGTCCGGCAGATCGTGATCCGGGTTACTCCTACGAAACAGTCGGAACCGCCATGCACATCATGCAGGATTTTCTTGTCCCCGCCATGTTGGGTCAAGAAATCTCCGCTGCTGAGGATTTACAGCACCGCATGGCTTTTGTACGTGGTCACATGATGGCGAAAGCCGGGTTGGAAATGGCTCTTTGGGACTTGTTGGGGAAAGTCCAGGGACGCTCTCTGTGTGAGATGCTGGGTGGATTGCGCCAGAAAGTGGATGTAGGCGTCTCGGTCGGGCTGCAAGAGTCGCCTCACCGGTTGGTGGATGTGGTGCATGAATACCTCGATCTCGGTTACCGACGGGTGAAAATTAAAATAAAGCCTGGGCGCGATGTGATGGATGCCCAGGCAGTTCGCAATGAATTCCCATCGCTGCGCTTGCAGGTGGATGCGAATTCTGCTTATTCCTTGGAGGGTGCGGCCTCCTTAATTTCACTGGATGAATTGGAGCTGTTGTTGATTGAGCAGCCGCTGGCTGAGGATGATTTGTGGGATCATCGCCAACTGCAAGCCAGGTTTCGAACACCGATTTGCCTGGATGAAAGCATCACCTCGATCCGTCTCGCTAGGCAGGCATTGGAGATGAGGGCCTGTCGTGTGATCAATATCAAACCCGGCAGGGTGGGGGGGCTGAGTCAGGGGTTGGCAATTCACAACCTTTGCCAGAGCTATGCTATCCCGGTCTGGTGTGGCGGCATGTTGGAAACAGGTGTGGGCAGGGCTTCCAATCTTGCGCTGGCATCTTTGCCCGGGTTCACTTTACCGGGAGACATTTCTGCCACTGACCGTTATTATCACGCAGATATCACCCATGAACGCTTTATACTGAACCCCGATAGCACCATTGACGTCCCAAGAGCGCCAGGTTTGGGGGTGAATATTGATCCAACCGAATTGAAGCGTGCTACCCTCGCCAGGATCAACATGGCAAGCCATTGATTGCGAAGTATCAAACAGGAAACCCCGTTGCAAGCGGGGTTTTTGGTCTCAGGGAAATTGACACTTAGAAAAGTTGCATTATTTTTAACTTTATTCTATACTTTTTTATAACCATTGGAGGTAGCCGATGCGGACATATGACATAACCCTCACGATAACTCCTCAACTGATTGTATGGCCAGGTGATTCACCGGTCGTTATTAAGCGCACCAGTAGTATTGCTTTGGGGGATAATTCGAATGTCTCTCAGGTTACGATGAGCTGCCACACTGGCACCCATGTGGACGCGCCTCACCACTTCTTGAATAATGGGAAAACTGTAGATAATTTATCGCTCGATTTGTTGATCGGTCGGGCTTATGTGCTTTACCTGCCTGATATTAATATGATCACCGCCTCAATCCTGATGGATGCAGATATCCCACCCCGCACGCGCAGGTTGTTGTTTAAGACACGCAATTCGGATTATTGGGCCAATGGGAATAAGGAATTTCAAACCGACTTCGTGGGACTAAGTGTGGATGCCGCAGAATTATTGGTGGATCGGAATGTAAAACTGGTGGGTATAGATTACCTCTCTATTGCACCTTATAAAATGAGTACTCCAGTTCACACCATCCTGCTCAATGCAGGTATGGTGGTGATCGAAGGCTTGGACCTTTCTCAGGTTTCACAGGGGCGCTACACCCTGCACTGCCTGCCACTCAAGCTTGGTGGTGCCGATGGAGCTCCCACCCGCGCCATCTTGGTGGGAGTATAAGCCTGCTAATTTATCAGTAGAGACGCCCCGGTGGGGCGTCTCAGTTTTTATAGGGGATATCTATTATTTGTTTTGTAGGGGCGGAGTGACGCTCCGCCCATTCCGTTCTCCTCCCCAAAATAGTCTTTTTTTTGGGGGAGGCGGGAGGGGGTATTTGTGTTTGCGAGGCGTTCTTTGCCCGCCAGCCACGAGCGAGGCGAGGGGAAGCAATCTTCTTCTCCCATTTTCTCATCTAGATACACTTCAGTGCCTCTGGTCTTATATTGCACCGTTATCGCCCTTTCATCATTCTAGGGCTTTATCCCCCGGCTTTCGCTTCCTCGAGCTTAAATGCTGCCGGTAGCCCTTTCGCCCAAGATCGGATCGCTTCCCAATTTCGCCGCTCTCCGGCTGGTGCCCGGATGATTAACATCGCGAACAACACTGCCCACCACTTCAATCGCCCATATTCCAATCGGCCACCGAAAACGCCGATGCTCACGGGTTTAATTGGACGGGTTGCTGAGATAATGGGTTGAAGGTAATTCGAAAGCCTGGCATATCGTTCTCTGAAGCTCAGGCTACCTTCTTTTTCGGGAGGCTTCGCCAGTTTTTCATCCACATAAACCGGCACGTCGCCCTTGCTCGTTTCTCCGGTTTCCGTCAGGCTCATTGCCATGACAAACACCGCCAGCGGGATATATTGAAAGGCATCGCGGTATTTCTTAAGGAATCTTATGGCATCACGATGCCAACCCATGATCATGGGTCCCCCGACCACCACGCCATCATAAACCTTGAGGTCTTTGACCTGGCTGATGGGGAGGATGTCCACTTGTAATCCGCTCTTTGCGATCTCCTCACCGACTGCCTGGGCGACGTCGGCGGTCGAACCAGCCATTGTGGCGTAGGTAACGAGGATTCTAGACATATGCGAATCTCCATAAAAAAGTGTACGGGTTGTTATTACTGTTTAGTTAACTGTTGAGTTAATTGATCCTCTGAAAACCAAGCGTGCGGAACAGTACCCGCATCAGGGTATGACCGAAATCCGGCTTCAAGTATTGATTCGGACAGGAGCCAGGGATCACTGTGATCCCATGTTCGCGACACATTCGCACCGCTTCTTCTGAGACGCTGGTCATGCCTGCTGCTAGACCGGGTTTTGTGCCCATCAAGCAGTGCATCCAAACGCGCTGGATACCAAGATCGACACACTGCTGGATGATTTGCTCGGTGACTTTGGGATTGGTGAGAATAAAAACAGCATCCGGCTTTTCGGGGATCGATTTCAGATCCGGATAGCATGGATCACCTTGAAAAGTTGTCAGGCGCGGGTTAACTGCGCTGACGGCATATCCTGCCTCCTTGAATTTTCGGTAGGCTTGGTTGCAGCCCGTCTCGCGTTTGTCCGAGACGCCAACTACAGCGATTTTTTTCTGGGCCAGGAAGTCTTGTACGACGGAATCAATCTTAGACATGGTAGTTCCTTTCTTGTATCTATTATATCTGCACTAACAAATGTCGTGGTAAGGTGATACCAACCCGCCTCGTCCTGGTGAGCGTATAAACCCTCTGATCTATTAGTAGAAACGCCCCGTTGGGGTGTCTCCAACTTCCTCACTGGTATTTGTGAAGGGTAGGATGCCCGATCTTTTTTCTATTGCTAATATCTAAACGCTAAATGCTAGGTCCTAATCGCGCAATGCTATTGCTTCTATTTATGAGAAATCTTAAAATTTCCCGAGTTTTCCTTATCCCTCTTGTGAAAACAGAACATATGTGCTATTATATGGTCGTATTATTATCTTTTCTCCTCGTACTTTTCCAACCATTTATCTTATAGAATCGGGTTCGTTCCGTTTCGTTATTTATTGAATGAATATCTTCGTCATCCACACAAACATGCTTCATAAAGACGATCCGCTGGAGCGTGTCAACAAAATAATAATTGAATGCAATTGAATTTTACGAATTCAATTAATAGCAGCTAAGATAAGAGCGAGATCGGCGATCCTGGCGACAAAAACAATTCCCATGACCTATTGCCCTTGATAATTAAGATGATTTGGAATATAGTAATTTCTGAGGTTGGAAAATTTTGCTAAAAATCACCAAGAGTATTGTCTGGCTTATTAGCCTGGGATTCATCATCTTACTAACAGGGTGTAAGGG
>JBAPSY010000246.1:0-14944 GCA_049281855.1 Anaerolineales bacterium | reverse complement strand
CGCTAATATCAACAAACCCAGGACGAATATTAATATCCTAGTGTAGACTTTTAATTGCTTATCCGACCTTGTCTGCGGAGTTTTCACTTATTCTTTATATATGATTTATTTTATCGATTATTAAATTTGATTATACAGTGAGACGGTTAAATATTATAACACCTCAGATGAGTATCGTATTAATTTTTTCAATATAACAATCCCGGATTGGAATCTTACGATTGAATAATGAGTATACACTTCTGTATATAATTTATCGATGAGCAGAGACTTGAAATTAATTCTTTTGAATGACGAACTCATACAACATATTTAGGAATTGTTTGATGATCAGTTAACATATCCGGTTGAATTGCTATATTTCTCAAATAAAAACCAATGTGAAACGTATGAGGACTCCAGGCGGCTGTTGGAAGAGATTACTAATCTATCAGACAGACTAATTGTAAGCAATTACCCTGTCGATGAAAACCCCCAACTCGCAGAAAAACATAACGTTCAACGAACTCCGGGTATGGTCATCGCAAGCCCCGATCAGGAAAAGTTATTGGATAATAGGAATCGGTTTGCTTTAATTCCTTCTAGGCATGAATTCAGCCGACTCCTCCAGGTTTTAATCCTTGTTTCCAAACGTGGTTCAGGATCGAAATCAGCGATTCGCAATCAACTCAACGACGTAAAGAAACCATTTCCATTGCACATATTTGTTACATCCACCTCACCGTACTGCCTGCACACCGTTTTACTTGCCCATCAGATGGCAATGGAAAGGCCCATGATCCAAGCGGAAATGATCGAAGCCAATGAATTTTACGAACTTGCGATGCGTTATAATGTCAGCGATGTCCCACATACTACAATCAATTCTGGAGTGGGAATGATCATGGTCGGAACACCCGAAGAGTATGTGCTTCAAGAAATACAACTTCCATTTTAGTTTACATTTATTCTTTAAATCAAATGGAACCACAAACCAGGCAGCATAAGGTAAATCTCAGCCAAATTATTCTATTGGTTTTAATTGGCGTGGGATTAATCGTCATAGGATTAGTCGTAATAAAAGTTCTTACCAATGATGGCTTTACCAATGATTATTCTGTCGTCCCTTCTGTTGTGAATTTTCCTGCGCCTGAATTAACCTTGAACGATCTGAATGGTAAGAAGTTTAGAATCTCCGATTATCGTCAGCAAATAGTATTAGTCAACAATTGGGCGACATGGTGCCCACCATGTAAAGCTGAGATGCCTACCCTTTTGAAGTACTTCAAGGCGCATTCGAAACAAGGTTTTATATTGTTCGGAATCGATGCGGGTGATCCGCCGGAGGATGTGGCGAGCTTTGTTGATGAATACCGTCTCACCTACCCGATTCTATTGGATCCAAACAACAAGTCATTGGTCGCTTTTCATAATGACAGCCTACCCAGCTCATATGTGATCGATCATAATGGAAATGTAATATTAGCATGGACTGGTCCCATTAATGGCGTTATGCTTGAAAAATACCTTACCCCGCTATTGGAGAAGTGAATATGGAGATTAAAGTAACCTGGAAGGATAAACTGTCATTTACCGGCACAGGTGTTTATGGTTTTTCCGTCCCATTAGATGCTTAACCTTTTGTAGGAGGAAACAATGAGGGGTTTGAACCCATGGAGCTAATTGCCATCGGGTTAGCTGGTTGTACAGCGATGGATACAATCTCCATCATTCAGAAAAAACAGCAGGATGTAACTGCTTTTAAAGTACGAGACCAAGCAGAAAGAGCGGTTGAATTCCTGAAAGTCTTCACCAATATCATCATTGAATATATCGTTGAAGGGCACAATGTCGAACCCATGGCAGTGGAGCGCTCTATCGGGTTATCAGCTGCAAAATATTGTCCAGCCCAGGCTATGCTCGGAAAAGCTTGTAATATTGAGCACAAGTATTCAATAAAAGATGCAAAATAAACTATCCAATTTATCATAAACTAATTCCACTTCCGCTCATTACCACCCTTCATGAAATAACTAATAATGCTATTATCATAACTTTATGATATGATTGGGGAGAAAGTAGGAAGTGGCTCTTTAATGCGATGGGGTTGTTAGAGATATAAAATTCAAAAAATCAGAAAATATCGTCCTAATAATTTTTCATAACCCAGGAAATCTATACTACGAAATTGAATTCAATCTATGTTTATTACTACAATTTGATTTATCGACGGAAACCACTCCAAACCACATCGCCATAATATTAAATAATACTTAAATAATTATTTGGGATAAAATACACAAGCACATTAGCAAAAAGCTTTGCGGATTGATTGCATAAAACTAATATACATGCTATAATAAAACAGTAGTAATTTCCCCCCTTACCAGTAATTTGCCCTAATATTTTTTCCGGCTTCCCGCCTTTATTTTTGCTAATATTGTTAAATTCGGCGGGCAATAAAAATAAATATATTCATGTGCATAATAAAAATCTACTTTACGAGAAGATAATATGAAAGTCATTGAATTACAATCTGCAACCCTGGATCATCTACGGCAGATGGCCAGGGATCTGAATGTTCAGGGGGCGAACCGCCTAAAAAAAGACGATCTCATTTTAAAAATACAACAAGCTGAAGCCGAAAGGGATGGCCTTGAATTGCGCGGGGGTATTTTGGAGATCATGAGTGATGGAATGGGATTCCTTCGCTCGGGACATTACCAACCCGGTGCGTTTGATGTCTATGTCTCACAATCGCAGATTAGAAGGTACAATCTGCGGGATGGTGATTTGATCATAGGTCATGTGCGCCCTCCCCGCGAATCTGAGAAGCATTACGGTTTGCTCAAGGTGGAAACCGTCAATGGTATTGATCCTGAAGAGGTTCGCAACCGACCTGCCTTTGAAAGCCTTACTCCAATCTTTCCAGATAAACGGTTTAATTTGGAGACCGACCGGCATACCCTGGCAACCCGACTGATCAACATGGTAACACCGATTGGACGTGGGCAGCGCGGTTTGATCGTATCACCACCCAAGGCTGGTAAAACCACTATCCTCAAACAGTTAGCCAATGCAATTTCAACCAATCACCCAGACGTTTATTTGATGGTCGCTCTGATCGGTGAGCGTCCGGAAGAAGTGACGGATATGGACCGCTCGGTGGATGCTGAAGTGATCTCATCCACATTCGACGAGCCTGTGACATCACATGTACGCGTGGCTGAAATGGCGCTGGAGCGAGCTAAACGAATCGTAGAAACCGGGCGAGATGTAGTTATCCTGATGGATTCAATTACCCGTTTAGCCCGTGCATATAACCTGGTGGTCACACCGTCCGGGCGGACACTATCTGGAGGAATTGACCCTTCAGCACTTTACCCTCCCAAAAGATTCTTTGGTGCCGCTCGAAATATTGAAGAAGGTGGCTCACTCACGATCATCGCGACCTGTCTAGTAGATACAGGTTCACGCATGGATGATGTCGTTTACGAAGAGTTCAAAGGTACCGGAAACATGGAGCTCTTGCTTTCCCGCCGGTTACAGGAACGACGCGTCTTCCCTGCCATCGATATAGAACGGTCTTCCACTCGCCGTGAGGAGCTTTTGCTTGGTCCAGATTTAACTCCACGTGTATGGCTGATGCGTCGCATGTATGATCAAATGATCGCTGCGCCTCCATTCGGTGCTGGGATGGATCCAGCCACCGCAACCGAGGCTATCCTTCAGCGTCTCTCGAAAACTGAAGATAATCTTTCTTTCCTCGAAACCCTCAACGAAGACCAGGACTGACCAACTTATAGGTACAAATCGCGGTTCGTTATAATACAGTTATAATAAACGCGCCTTTATTTGGTATTGGTAATGGATGAGAAATTACAAAAAGAAATAAATCCAGTAAAACCAGCTTCAAAGTCTGCCATTACAAAAGGAGTTCTAGAACTAAATGGTGTGTTGTTAGCTGGCATTTGGATGTTGGCCTTAAGCCTCGTCTTATTGGCTGGTTATATCGCGTGGCGGGTCCAGTCCACCCAGGCTGCTTTCCCTGTAGAATCTCCCACACTTACACCCCAAACTCCGTCACTTGCGTCAGCTTCTAACCAAAACTCTGCAGAATTACCTGGGTTTTTAATGGTACTATCTGAAGAGGGAATTATTCGACGAACAGCATTTCACACGAATATCCCCACCCGACCACGCACAAAAGTGATTGAATATTCAGTCACCATAGGCGATTCGGTTTTTGGTATCGCTCAAAGTTTTAACCTCCACCCCGAGACGATCCTATGGGCGAACTATGACCAGCTGAATGACTCACCTGATATGCTCAATCCTGGGATGAAGCTGAACGTTCCACCTGTGGATGGTGTTTATTACCAATGGCAGGATGGTGATACTTTCGAATCTGTATCGGCAAAATTTGACGCCAAGGCGGATGAGATCCTTGGGTGGGAAGGTAATAATTTCGACTTGACTAATCCCCAAGTTGAACCAGATGAATGGATCATGATCCCAAATGGGCATCGTGAATTCCGACAATGGCTTGTGCCAACCATCGCTCGATCGAACTCGGGTGTTTCAAAATCTTTGCTTGGACCTGGTGCATGTGAGGGAAACTATACCGGAGCCTATGGTTCTGGAGCCTTTGCCTGGCCGACTGCTTCTCACACCCTCTCTGGAAACGATTTCTGGTCAGGTCACCTTGGTATAGATATTGCTGGATCGTTGGGAGATGGAGTTTTTGCCTCTGATGCAGGTGTAATTGTGTTTGCAGGCTGGGCAAATGGTGGATATGGATATATGGTCATGATTGACCATGGCAACGGATACCAAACCCTGTATGCTCACTTGAGTGCAGTGAGTGCAGCCTGTGGTCTGAGTGTTTATACCGGGACATATATTGGTGCAGTAGGGAGTACTGGGAATTCAACGGGGCCACACCTGCACTTTGAAGTACGTTACCTGGGTGGTTTTATCAGTCCATGGTATGTTCTACCACCACCATAATATCAATCATCCGATTTTTACAATTTACTACTTACACAGTAATTCATGAAAGGGAATCCTATGCCGGAACATGACGTGGATTTTAAAACGCAAATAATTGCTGAAACTGATAATATGCATTATCAGGTATGGAAAGCTGACGAGCCGGACGGAGAAACAACTTATCATTTGGAATTGAATAATGTCACTGTCCATTTTTTCACAGAGGAGTGGGAAGAGTTCCAACAGCTTATTCGATTGTTGGAGAAAAAGTAGAATCCCTCTCTGAAATCCCCCTCGCAAGGTTGGTTTTTATGGGGTTGAAATGATCTGGTTCACATAGGGTAGTACTGTCTCACACGGTTCGGTCAGATGACTGGAGACATGCTCCCAATCCATCGTCGATTCGGATGCCCACGCGGTGTATATGGCATAGGAAAGGCAGCCTGGACCTACGTGATAATCCGCAATGGTATATTTCCATAATTCTTCATAACTGGCAACTTCTCCAGCAATCCGGCCGGTTGCATTGTATACAATTTGAGCCACCTGTTCGCAATCAGCCAACATGGTACGTGCGACCAGATTGATACTCGTATTTATGCTGGTCAAATCAATGCCAAACTCGCAGTTCACACAATCAGCATCAGCACTGGTAGCCAGTGCACCTCGAAGGATCCCTTGATTATCTGAATCTAGTTTGAGATAACCTAAACTGCACTGATCTTGGTTAAGGACCAAAGGGCAGAATTGATTAAAGAAGGGTGGATTCCAAAGCAGAAGAGCATCGGCGCCATTATCGGTGATCTGACCTAATCCAAATTCTTTAGGTTGCCTAAATACTCCCGGCCAAAATTGACTCTCTTGAGCGAATAGATTTTTCAATAACTGCGCAGGTACTTTGGTATCATTCGCCGCCTGTATGATCTGCTCATCGAATTGGTTCTGCCAAAGACTCACTTTTGGCATTGCCTGATCCAAACCACAGTTATCTGCGTAACCATTGGAGAGCAAACCTCCGCTTGCGCACGTAGAGGCATCCACGACACCTTGAGCGATAAGACGACCTGCCAGATATGCATAGGGTTGTTCTGAAGCCAGGAAGGCAGGGTCTTCAGGGGTGGATAACCAGTCAGGAACTCCCCCAACTGGTGGAAATGCCTGCCACACCTCAGCACATGTGGCGATTTCATTTCCTTGCCATTGAGTGGATATTACATCTACATACCAGCCCCCGCTAGTAGGAGAAGAACTGACACCACTATCAATGACACGTACCATCGCAGTGAAAATCGCACTTGAATCTCCAAAACTTGAGTCAGCCCAAAATTCGACTGTTGTTCCCGCCAATCTGGTTGCGCGAAATGGTATATCACAGGCAATATCCTGGCAGGTTGTTTCAATCCCATCCATCTTCACATGGATGGCGATGATTTCCTCATTGGGCAAGGGTTCATTGCCCTCGAAGTGCAAATTGGGTATGTTGGGGCAGATGTTTTCAGGGGGGACAGGTGAACATCCGCTTAAGGTTACATATACTTGTGCAGTAGGTAAATCGACCTTTATTTCCTTCTCAGCGGGTGCGCTTCCAATAAAATATAAATATAATCCTATGCATCCAGATGGAACCATGTGCCCTTGATCCAATCCAGAACAAGGTTGAGTATTGATCCATTGACTATAGATGGTTCCACCGCAATCCGTTAATACATCATCTGCGGTTGGCCAGCCTTCATGGTCGACATATACCTGGCATAATAGTTGGTTATCTGACCATCTAAGAAGCCACCATTCATATCTCGTATAAGAGACAGCAATCGTAGCTTGTCGTTCTATATCCCCATTGGTTTTATCTGCAGCGTGAACAGTGCCTGTTCCAGATAAATTAATAATCAGGAATAGGCATGCAAAACACAAACGGAAAAGACTTATCAGCCTTTCCATCCAATCATACATTATCATGTATAGGCAGCATTGTCAATATTCCTTGCAGCAACGATAAGGGCGTGATAAACTGTTTCCATGATGGGTGAATCAACCTTATTGGTTATAACACCATCCCCCGAAATGGCCACCACAATTCAATTATGGTTGGATGAATTCGGTAGATACACAGACATCCTGACCTCCAACCTATCAGAAGCCTTTGAATTTGCCTCAAGAATCCTTTTTACTGTGTTAATCAAATGGACGAGTAAGCTATATCTGGCATTTGGATGGCCGTTGGAATACCTATCCATTCATTCCGAATATATACAATGGATCGCTGGCACACCCCTGACGATTTCACCAGCTTTCATGGTACTTACCTTGCGCCTGAATACTTTTCATTACATATCAAGTCAATTTCCACCACTGGCAGATGAAAACCCTTCTGGTGATTTTTGGGCACCTGGATTTTTTATCTCAGGTGGAAAGCAAACCATTCAATCACACCTGATAGAAAAGTACATCGATGAAATTCGCAACCAACAAGGTGTGAATAGATCTATTTCGATCCAATAAAACATTATGCCTCCTCTCATATACTTATTAGACGGGCACGCTTTAGCTTACCGGGCATACTTTGCTCTGACCAGGGGTTCCTCCACTGCATTCACCACTCATACTGGGGAACCCACTGCTGGCGTGTTCGGTTTTACTTCCATCCTGCTGAGATTGCTTGAGCAGGACCATCCAGACTACCTTGCTGTGACCTTTGATACTGGAAAGACATTTCGCGATAATCTCTTCCCGGAGTACAAAGGCACCCGCGCCAAGATGCCTGAAGATTTGCGACCTCAAATGGAACGTATCCGGCAAATTGTCGATGCATTCAATATCCCACGCCTGGAGATGGAAGGCTATGAGGCAGATGATGTTTTAGGCAGCCTTTCTCGCCACCTGGCATCTGAGGGATTTGGTGTCAAGATCATCACTGGTGATCGTGACCTCCTCCAACTTGTAAATGATCGGATACTGGTTAATCTCCCTGGTAAAACGATTGCCGATGCAAAAGACTATTATGTCAAAGACGTGGTTGAGTTATTCGGGGTTAAACCTGAACAGGTTGTTGACTATAAAGCCTTGGTGGGAGATAAATCAGATAACATTCCTGGTGTGGCAGGGATCGGCGAAAAAACTGCTGCATCTTTGCTACAAAATTATGGAACTTTGGATGGCGTTTACACTCATTTTAACGAGATAACTGAGAGCACGCGGAAGAAGCTCGAAAAAGGAAAGGATAACGCTTATTTAAGTCAAAAATTGGCAACCATCATTACTGACCTTAAAGTCAAACTAGACCTTGATATGGCTCGTACGGAACACTTCGATCCAGCTCGGGTTGAAGCTTTGTTCCGTGAGCTTGAATTTAGAGCCTTAATGGGACGCCTGACTGCGTTGTATCAAGCATTTGGAAAATCCAACTCAAAGAAACAGGAACAACTATCATTGTTCACCCATGCGTCAACACCATCTGAACCAACCACCAAGTATGAAGGAGGTATATCGGTTCATGTGGTGAACGATGAGCAAAGTTTACAGGAATTGGTTCAAAACCTGAATTCTGCAAAAGTCATTTCCTTTGACACTGAGACTACCTCCACTAATCAAATGCGTGCCGACTTGGTTGGTATTTCACTCGCTATAGATAATAATGAGGGCTGGTATATTCCCGTGGGTCATAAAGCAGAATTTGGTCAACAACTTTCAATTAAAAAAGTCATCGATGCCTTACGAAACCCATTAACCAATGCCCGTATTCCTAAAGTTGGTCATAATCTTAAGTATGATTTCGTCATGTTTGCCAGGAATGACTTGTACCCGACACCACTCATCTTTGATACCATGATTGCTGAGTGGCTTACCAATCCCACTTCTCATAATCTAGGACTGAAAAATCTGGCCTGGGTGCGATTGGATTTTCTCATGACTGAGATCACAGAATTGATTGGAACGGGTAAGAAGCAGATCACCATGGACCAGGTACCCATTGAAAAGGCAGCCTCGTATGCCACCATGGATGCGATCGCTGTCATCCGCTTATTGCCAGGGTTACAAGCAGAGCTGAAGTCAAATTCTGCTTTAAAATTGTTTGAAGAAATCGAAATGCCACTCGTTCCGGTTCTCGCAAACATGGAGATGATGGGAATAGCTTTGGATATTAATTTTCTAAAGCAAATGTCCAACGAGCTGCAAATTCGAATGCATGAATTAGAAAATCAAGTGTATGAACATGTCGGTGAACGCTTTAACATCAATTCGACCCAACAATTATCCAATGCCATTTTCAACCGATTGAAACTAGTACCCCCAGATCGTACACGCCGGACGGAAGCTGGAAATTTATCAACATCTGCAGAAGTTTTGGAAGCGTTGCAAGGGAAACATCCTGTGGTGGACCTGCTGCTTGAATATCGTGAACTCTCAAAGTTGAAATCCACATATCTGGATGCCTTACCCGAGCAAGTGAATCCTCAAACGGGGCGTGTTCATACCTCATACAATCAAGCAGGGAGTGTCACGGGCAGAATTGCCTCCTCTGATCCAAACCTGCAAAACATCCCCATTCGGACCGAGCTTGGTCGTCAAGTACGCCAGGCATTTATTGCTGCAAAAGGATTCACATTATTATCAGTAGATTATTCTCAAGTGGAGCTGCGTATTGCCGCCCACATGTCCAACGACCAGGCCATGCTAGCTGCCTTCCGTGCCGATCAGGATATTCACACTGCCACAGCTGCTGCCATACTCGGGAAGACGCTTGATAAAGTTACGAAGGACGAGCGTCGCAATGCCAAAGCGATCAACTTTGGTTTGCTCTATGGAATGAGCCCTTACGGGCTTACCCGAACCAGTGATCTCACTCTTGCAGAGGCGGAGGATTTTGTCGAAGCATATTTCAAACAATTTCCAGGCGTCAAGGGATATCTGGATAATATGCGCCGCCTGGCTGCGCAACAAGGTTATGTTGAGACCCTGCTTGGGCGCCGCCGGTATTTCCCCGGCTTAAAATCTGGAGGGAATCAAGCAACCCGTTCCCGCGAAGAACGCGAAGCAATAAACGCCCCTATTCAAGGAACAGCGGCAGATATCATGAAGATTGCGATGGCTCGCGTTTCATCCGCTCTTAGAGAAAACGGATTGAGCGGGCATTTGCTGCTCCAGGTGCACGACGAACTCGTGCTTGAATGCCCACAACGTGAATTGAAAAAGACTGCTGTATTAGTGCGCACAATGATGGAAAATGCCTATAATTTATCTATTCCCCTGAAAACGGAAGCCCGTCATGGCCATGACTGGGGTGATTTATCAGTACTGGAAGAATAGGAAGTGAATATGAGTGGTGACCAACAAGCTTATCAAAATGCAATCAACCAGGGACATTCAGCCGCCTGGGATCAGGACTGGGAAAAAGCAGCTTCGTATTATCACATTGCCATTGATGAATTTCCAGAGGATTTGAATGCTCTGACAAGCTTAGCACTTGCACTTTATGAGCTACAAAAATACCGGGAATCGCTCGAATATTACCAACGTGCCGCCCAAATATCACCTAACGACCCCATACCAATGCAGAAAATAGCAGAAATCCAGGAACGTTTGGGTGATCTGGACAAAGCAACCAAAACGTATATGGACGTGGCTGAATTATTTGCCCGGAGTAAGGATGTTGAGAAAGCTATTGGAAGTTGGTCACGCATCGTCGAATTTAACCCTGAACACATGGCTGCTCATGCACGCCTAGCGCTGGTGTATGAACGCTTAGGTCGCACCACTCAGGCAATGATTGAATATATGTCCATTGCAAGCCTGCTACAAAACCAAGGGAATGTTCAAAAAGCAATCCAAACCATAAAACACGCTCTGGAAATAGTTCCCAACAGCAAAGAAGCTAACCTTGCATTATCCATGCTGCAAAACGGGAAACCCCTTCCAAGGCCAAGTCGGCCACGCGAAGGAACTGAACCCCTATTAGTATCTCAAGTCCGTCAAGCAGAAATTCCTAGAAGCGAGGAGGAGCATCATCCCAGGCTTGATCCGATTCAGGATGCAAAACAAAAAGCGTTGACCATGTTGGCTGAATTACTATTTGAACAGGAGGAGGCTCTAGGGCCTCAAGCACGCAAGGGCTTAACCTCGATTATCAAAAGGGCGGGTGATCTTGAGCAGACACAATTCGATCAAACCAAGATTATCCTTCATCTAAGCCAGGCGATAGATATGCAATCTCACGGTCAGGATAAAGATGCTGCTTCCGAATTGGAACATGCCATGGATGCAGGATTAGATAGTTCAGCAGCATATTTTGTATTAGGTTTCATACAATCGAAGAGTGAGCAATTGGAAAGCGCTATCCATAATTTGAAAAAGTCAGTTCAACATGAGTTATTCGGCCTGGGAACGCACCTACTGCTCGCAATAACACTTTATAAAATGGATTTAACCAAGGATGCATCAATCGAATACTTGGAAGCCTTACGGATTGCTGATTCTGAGAGTGTTTCAGCAGATCAGGCTGAGGAATTAAGCCAATTATACGAACCACTGATTGAATCCTATAGCCACGAATCAGATTCGAAATTGCAGAAAAGAATTTGTGAGAATATTAGCAAACTGTTGATCCGCCCTGATTGGAGAGATCAGATTCAACGCGCAAGGCAGCAGCTACCTGCGCAGCCGTCCGGTTCAGCGCCGATTCCCCTGGCAGAAATGCTCACGGAAGCTACCAGCAGCCAGTTGGTGGAATCATTATCCAAAATGAATCAGCTTGCACGTTCAAATAAATTGCTTACTGCCATGGAAGAAGCGTATTATGCCTTAAAATTTGCACCGACTTACCTACCTTTACACATTTGTATTGGGGATCTACTGGTTCAGGAAAATCGTATACCAGAAGCCGTCTTGAAGTATTCCATTGTCGCCAAGAGTTATAGCGTCCGGGGTGAAACCAATCGGGCGATAAGCTTGCTCAAGCGAGTTAGTGAATTGAACCCAATTGACATAGAAGCTCGCAATAACCTGATTGACTTGTTAATAGTGCGTGGCAAGGCACAAGAAACCATACTGGAATTCATCAGACTCGCCGAAACTTATAACAACCTTGCGGATCTCGCCATGGCACGTAAAACATACTCGCGAGCGTTCCGTTTTGCACAACAATCCAATGTCGATCGTGACATCAAATTAAAATTGATGCACAAAATTGCAGACATAGATGTGCAAAACCTTGATTGGCATAATGCAATCCATGAATTTGAACAAATACGGACCATGGAACCTGACGATTGCAAAGCACGGGACATGTTATTTGATCTCAACACTCGCTTGGGGCAACCAGATCAGGCAATATCTGAATTGGATAACTACCTTAATCATCTACTCAGTATGCATCGGACAGCCGAAGCCCTGGAATATGTTAATGCGAAAATTCTTGAAAATCAGACTCAGCCCGCTCTCTATCGAAGGTTGGCTGAGATTTATCGTCTTTTAGGACGGAAGGATGAAGCAGTTAATCAGCTGGAAATATCGAAAGAAATGTTCCTACAGGCGGGTAATCGCTCAGCAGCCATTGAGTCGCTCATGACAATTCTGGCACTCAACCCAACGAATGTGAGTGTTTACCAACGAATGCTGGTAGAGTTACAAGCTAAGGATGATAGTGGCAAGTAGTTCTGGAATGGTTGTACACAGGATGAGGCTAACCAACAGCTTATTACAACATTCATAATCATGTGTAATGAAGGCGTACATTTGTATAGATGATCTGATAGGACATATTAATATTAAACTCGTGTTGCGAATAACGGGCTACCTTATCTTTGTAATATACCTAATAAATCAACTGTGTTCTCCAGAATAAGATCAGCACCGGCCTTTTCGAGTTCCTTTCTTTCGCCAAATCCGCATAAAACACCCACAGTTTGAGCGCCCGCTTTCTTACCAGTTAGAATATCCACCTCCGTATCACCAACCATAAGGCATGATGCTGGAGATACACCCATTCTTGCTGCCGCCCATTCTATCGGATCTGGGTATGGTTTAGTGTGTACACAGGTCTGACCCGTTGCCACAGCGTTAAAGAAAGACACCAACTCATATTGAAATAAGAACCTATAAGTTGATTTCTGACCCCGTGCACTGATAATACTTAGAGGATAATGGTTTCGCAGGTCTACCAACATCTCCCTGACCCCACTTATCAATAGGAAAGGCTGGACAGATTCTCCAAGCCCCATTTCATAAAATCGATCACCCATTGCGATGATTTTATTATCCAGCCCCAATTTATCTGCAAGCTTGTATGCCCAATTACCAGGACCCTCAGTGAACATGACCATTCTACGTGCAACCTTATATACATCATGTTCATGGAAAAAATACCGAATCGGGGTTAATAATTTGACTAATTTTTGAACAAACTGGTCATCTGTGTCGCTCAAAGTCCCATCGACATCAAAACATACTGCCTTAACCCGGTAAAGATCAATCGCCATAATTTTATGAACCAATTACCGATGAGCCTAATAGCACAACGAATGACCCCTGGGTAGTCATTAAACAAAGTAATAAACCAATTACGAGCCCAATCATTTTACAAGATGCAAACACAGGATGGACGGATTCAGACAAAAAATATCTCATCCAGGATTTTAAACCTCATGTCATTCTGAAGCAATGGCTATCACCTGTAATTTGGGTTAAAATACAATTGTGGATGAGATTGCTTTGATCCAAGCGGCGAGGGGGGGAGATTTGGATGCATTTAACCGCCTGGTTTTAGGCTATCAAGACCTGGTATACAACCATGCATACCGGATGATTGGTGAAGAAGAATCAGCAGATGATGCCACTCAAAATACATTCATTTCGGCTTATAACCATTTAGGATCATTCCGCGGAGGTTCGTTCAAAGCCTGGTTACTCAGAATTGTGACCAACGCATGCTATGATGAGCTTCGCCGTCGGAAACGACGCCCAACTGTGCCCTTGGAACCATTGGATGACACAGGGGAAGAAGTCGAATCAGCTCATTGGATGGTGGACCCGATCGATCAACCTGAGAAGCAGGTTGAACAAGCTGAGCTCCAACGCGCCATCCAGCATTGTCTGGATAACCTACCCAGCGATTTCCGTTCGACCGTAATCATGGTAGACATCCAAGGTTTGGACTATTTTGAGGCTGCCCAGGCGATTGGGAAACCGATCGGGACGATTAAGAGTCGTCTGGCGCGTGCACGATTACGCTTGCGAGAATGTTTATATGGATTCGCGGAACTTTTACCCGCCGGATTTCGTCTGCGATAAGGGTGAAAGATGAAGAACCAGATTACACCGCGTGATTATGAGCTAATCTCAGCATACCTGGATAACCAGCTGGGTAATCAGGAGCGTGCGCTCCTGGAATCTCGCCTAAAAGCGGATCCTGAGCTGCGAAATGAATTGCAAGAGATTACTAAAACGCGTTTGTTGATTCACAACTTACCCAAATTACGAGCACCACGCAATTACTTTATAAGAGCAGAAGCTGTTCATGTTCGCCCAATACAACGGCTTGCTCCTGTGTTTGGGATTGTTTCAGCTGTAGCGAGTATATTACTGGCATTGGTCGTCTTCGGTAGCACGTTTTTCAATACAAACCCTCAAGTTGCCATGGCACCGGTTGTTGCAGTCGCTAATGAGACACTCTCTGTCCAGCAAGAGGTACAACGAAGTGCTGCATTACCTATTACCCCAACTGAAGCGGCACCAGTCGTCTTGATGAAAGCACCTTTGAACGGCTCTCCCACCTCAGAACCCAACACATTAATTGCTGGCCAAACGGAGATTGCTACACCAACCACTGTCTATCTCTTCGCTTATCCACCAACCTCCTCACCTGAAATTTCGATCACTGTAAACGAAGTACAAACAGAAATTGCAGTCATCCAGTGCGAAGAAGACAATGGTACGGGACCCTATCCACCTCCCTCATATATAAATAATTGCCCCACTC
>JBAPSY010000245.1:0-5868 GCA_049281855.1 Anaerolineales bacterium | reverse complement strand
ATCTATTATTCTCCTGTGGTAAAATGGCACTCACTCCGTAACTAAAAGATGCGGAAAAAGGCATAAGCCTATGTAGCTTTGGTTAGTTCCGTGGGTTTCTCATACCCCATCTGTTGGTGAAAAGCGTTGAGGAATCCCACATATGGCGCAAAATTGCGGGCGTCGCCAAGTGGTAAGGCATCAGCCCTCCAAGCTGATATTCGTGGGTCCGAATCCCATCGCCCGCTCTGGAAGTTCCGACTAATAAGGAACTCAGTACCTTAACATGGGCCCATAGCTCAGCGGCAGAGCGGACGGCTCATAACCGTTTGGCCGTAGGTTCGATCCCTACTGGGCCCACCAATAAAAATAGCCCCTCAATAGGGCTATTTTTATTTCACTTCTCGAGGATTATTTCTGGTATGTCTGAAGGCTAGCTTGTGTAAAATGAATTTCTCTCAGGCGTAGGCTGCAGCAAGCTGCACACGGGTGGAGTTTAATCGGCCCATTGCCGCTTCAGCCACGCAGCGAATCATCATGCACTCCAGACGCGCATCCATTGCAAACGCAGCCTTTAAATCCTCAACTGTCAGGCGGATAACCCGGCTGACACCGGAGCTGCGCCCGGTTGAAGTCAGTATATGCGGCTCAATGAGAGCAGAGATACTGAATGGCTCACCCGGATTGATCTCACAAACAGGCACTTCCGAAATGATCCCTTTTGTCTGTGGGCCGCCAACGGGGTGGTAAAGGACAACACTGCCTTCCACCAGGAAATATAGGGCATCGGCAGGCTTTCCTTCCTCAATGACCACCTGCCCATCCTCCAATTTAATTTCCTCAGCAATCATCGCCAGGGCTTTTAATTGCTCGTAACCCAACCGACCAAAAAACGGATACCTTCTAAGCAGTTCAATGGAAATCATGCTTCGTCCTCCTTGAGGGAAGTTGGTTTGATCTGCCTGTTAAGCCATCCCAACCGTTTATCTCACCATATAATAATACCATTGAGAGGATTTTACTGGCAGATTTAAAAATAAGTCGGTCCCAATTGATGACCGTCCTGTTTTGGAAATTATAGCAGGATTAACCGGATTGTCAAAGAAACATTCTGGTTATGGGGTACAGCCTAGATATTGGCAAAAATTTATTCCGATGTCGTTGTACAAGTTTATAAGAGATTAACCCGATAAAACAAATACACCCCGGCATATATAGGCGGGGTGTATCAAATTAATTAGAGTAATTACTATTTAATTATGAGCGGCAAGAGAACCGTTTTCATCGGATTACTCACTCGAGTAATAATCGGATCCCCATAAGCGAACAAGCCTTCGCCACAGCGGACTGCGTAGCTATGGTGGGTGATTGCATACCCGCCTTGAACGGTCACCTGGAAGGTTAAAGTCAATGTGTCACCGGGGTCGAGCACCGGGTAACTCCATTGGACCATATCACCCACCACATGCCCGCCAGAACTGGCACTACCGAAGATATAGGATGTATTCGCCGGGATGGTATCGGTAACCACCAATCGGGTCGCTTGCTGCCCCAGGTTGGTCACCTGAATCTGATATAACAGAGGACTACCCACCATCACCGGGTCGGGCGTGGCGATCTTGGAGATGCGCAAAACAGGCTTATCGGTGATATAGGCTACAGCCGTGACGATCACATCTTGCTTCAGGCTGGTATGGGTGATGGTGGCAGTGTTGGTCAGCACCCCCTCGAAGAAATCATCCACCAGGGTGGTGAATGTAATCAGCTGCTCTGAATATGGGGCTAGATCCCCAGTCCATTCAAAGCTGACGATATCGCTAACAAGACTACCTGCACTTGCCACGGCATCCCGCTGGTAGGTGGAATTCTGCCATGGGAATATGTCGCTCACCTGCACACCACTCAGGAGGTTGGGTCCTGAGTTCACCACATGCACCTCATATGTTAAAACCGTCCCGGTCCCTGGCAATGCCCAGGTGGGTGATACGGTCTTATAGGAGTCGATTAATCCAACCTCATGCACGGTTGTCGTAACGGACTCACCCAGGTTAGAGAATGTTCCAGCCCCCTTCTGATTCCAGCTTGTACGATAGTCATCGTTGATGATCAACGTACCGCTTACCAGGTCTGGGTTTGCCATGACCTCAAAGGTCCGATAGAGGTAATCACCTGGTCCCATCGCAGGCAGTGTCCATGAGATTATGGTGCGACCGTCAATCGTTTGTGAGATGCCTCCATCACTGATGTCGAGTAGGGTTACACTGGTTGGGACAGTCTCAGTCAAAACAGGAGCGGGAGATTCTTCGGTGCTGAGACCACTATCAAACACCTGGATGGTATAGGTCATTATCTGCCCGGGACCAATTTCTGGCGGGGCAGATTTGGTCGGGATCAGATTGGCATAGTGGGTGATATTCCCAATCGCCGTGGCGGTTATTGGCTCCGTGACGTAACCACTGAGGTCATCGGTAATGACAACGGTGGCTGTATAATGAGTGCCTTCTTTACCAACTACGGTGCTCTGTCCCTCGAGGGTGGTAAACGTGATCAAATCGCCTACCGCCAGATTACCGGTCCACAGGAAATTTGTACATGGAAATCCTGTATTACAGGGTGGACCATCAACCAGTGTGCCGACTGGGGGTATCACCACCATGTCATTCGTACTTATACTGATGCGCCCAAAGGTAAGCAATGCGGTCGCATCCAAAGCATTTCCGGGACCCAGGTTTTGGATGGTTAAAGTGGGTGTCACAGGTGCATTACCACCCCCGGGCTTGTGAGCGATGGGATCTAAAGTAGCAGTCGCCTCAAAAGTCGGACCGACGATCAGGCTGGGAACGGAAATGCCGGGGGCACACACTCCTTCCGCACTACACACACCATAGTCGCCATTTAATACGATGATATTGGCAATATCCGGAATAAAAACAGTGAAGGTCACTTGAGCTGATTCGCGGGTATCCAGGTTGGGCGAGTTCCAGGTGACAATGCCATCTGCATACGAATCGCCACCGCTTATATACTCTACGTCTTCCGGGACGGTATCGGTGATCACCAGATCCGTCGCCATTGAGCCCAAATTGAGGACGGTTAATGTGTAGGTCATCTCATTATTCGAGCCAGGTGGGTCTGGGTAGATGCTCTTGGATAGGATGAAGATCGGATCAATCACTGTGGTTGCGTACGGTTCTCCGATACCGAACCCCTCTTCGCTGACTACAAGATAATCATTGTTCGAGATGACAGTTCCGCTGGGCACATCCCCCACCTCCACGCTAAAGGAAAAAGTGGTTGTCTCTCCAAATCCAAGGTTAACTGAGGGGGACCACGTAACCACATTATCAATTGAATTGAAGGAGCCTCCCTGACCCGCACTGCGAAAAGTTGTATTTTCGGGGACAAAGTCGGTGACGATAATGGGTATATTCTCGGCTTTCTGCCCTAGATTGGTGACCACCAGCTCGTAGGTGAGTGGTTTATTCTTGCCTGGTAGCGCAGGTGTAGCGGTCTTGGAAATCTCAAACATCGGGTGGTCGGTGATGCGCGTTTCAGCCATGACGGTAACCGGCTCCGTTATCATCGGATCGCTGATCACGGCGGTGTTGGAGATGATGCCCTCATATCCATCTGTGACGGTAACGCTGAAGGTGATGACCACCGAGTCATCAAAACCAATCTCACCAGGCCCCCATGTAATCACGCCATCTGTGAACTCAGGGTTGGGTTGTGCGCTTGACTGAACATCATCATTGTAGTTCGTATTGGAGGGAATTGCGTCCTCCAGGGTCACGTCTGATGCAGAATATGCGCCAGTATTGAGGATTTCAATGCTGTATTCCAAGACAACTCCATTCGGATCTGGAGCAGCAAGGGTGGGCGTAACCACCTTGGCGGATATTGTCAGCTTGGGGTATCCCACTGGCGGTGGGATAGGTCCGTTAGCAAGCACTATTTTGTCTGAGGTTTTATGAGCGAAGACTACGACAGTCGCAACCATAAAAATCCCAATCATGATGATTGCTATGAGTTGGATCGCCTTTTTTAGCTTCGTTCTCATATCTGCCTCCTAATCATATTACTGCCGCATCGAGATAATTAATCGGCGTAAACCTTCTCGGTTGCATGGGTTCGCCATGGAGAATGGTTCTCCCATTGATTAATAAACGAATAACAGCAATCATTCAACTTGTTGCAATTTTCAGTCCAATAACCAATCCATAAACTCCCACAGAATGATTTTCACATCAATCCTGACGCCAGATTTCACTGCTGGTGATGCATTGACGGTCTCGTAACTCCCATTTTATTCATCATATAGATGACAATATAAAAAGCAGTTTGTCGATTTATGTGAATAATATGGTATTTTGATATTAAGAAATTCTTCAAAACAGAGCTGGTGATTTTTCCCCAATCCAATTGGAGGGTTCCAATGCAGTATACTTGGCAATCAGGCAATAATATTGCAACAAGAATGATTAATCATCGTAAATTGAACTTATGCATAAGGTACTACATCCATCATGATTCCAGGTGACCATGAACTTTAAACCACTACTGCACTCTGGACTGGTTCAATATCTCATGTCGCTCTTTATATCGATGGCACTGCTTGCACCGATTTCAGAAGCATTGGCTGTGCAAACAACCGAGGTGATTGTTGAGGATCCTCAGCTGCACCCAGCAGCTACCACCTGTCCACAAACCTACTGGTATCCCTTTGACAATAACCGTGGTCATACTGCCTACCTCACCCTGAACACCAATGACCCACTACACTCCACCAACCATGCAGAATGGTATCCAGTCATTCCGCAAGCTGGATACTACCGGGTAGAGGCATATATCGCTGGTCACAATCCCATAACCTGGTGCACAGGAGAAGGGCGGGTGATCGATCATGACACCACGGACGCCCACTATTCCATCCATCACGCCTATGGTGTGTCCACCCGTTCGCTGAGCCAAAACCCACTCAGCAACCAGTGGCTGGACCTGGGGGAATATTATTTCAACGTTGGGAATAGCGGGTATATCTCTCTCGCTGACCTGAATGGTGAGCCTGAATACAGCACTACGGTCTCCTTCAGTGCCATGCGGTTCACCTTCACCAGATTGAGCGGGCCGCGTCTTTATCTGCCCCTAGTCCACCATGATGATCCGTCAGGTCGCCCCCCTCCCGATGCGGGGGTGATCCAGGCGCAAGGTTTTGATGCCTGCCACCTACCCACAATCTCCGAAATGCAAACCTGGTGGAGCCAAAGCCCATATTCCTTCTATGCGCTCTACATTGGAGGTATCCAACTGTACAGTGGATGTGCCGTGGCAAATTCTTCCTGGGTCAGTGCAGTACACCAACAAGGCTGGAGTTTCGTACCCACATGGGTCGGTCCGCAAGCACCCTGCTCGATGTGGTCTCACAAAATGAGTGCCGACCCGGCTGTCTCCTACCAGGAGGGTCGCCAGGAAGCCCAAACGGCCTCGGCAGCAGCTGCTTCGATTGGGCTCACCAATTATGGATTGGGTGGTACTGTGATCTACTATGACCTGGAAGCATATGGCGTATCCACCCCTGAATGCCGCCTGCCGGTTTCAGCGTTCATGAATGGCTGGGTGGAACGCTTGCACGAGCTGGGCAACCTCGCGGGAGGCTATGGCACCCGCAACTCTTACCCATGGGACTGGGCTACTATTCCCAACATCCCCGATGATGTTTGGCCTGCCTCATGGTATACAGACAGGTATGATCCATATGCATCGATATACGGGATATCTTGGCTGGATGGGTTATGGACCAATCATCAACGCATCCGCCAGTACGCCGGTGATCATAATGAAAGGTGGGGTGTTGTAGAATTCAATATTGATAGTGATGTGGCAGATGGG
>JBAPSY010000244.1:0-20950 GCA_049281855.1 Anaerolineales bacterium | reverse complement strand
GGTTTTACGAGAAGTCAGGTTACCGCACCTTTCGTCGCGCACTGGCGAAAAATCTGTAACCACTCCATCACAATTGGTCACGCTATCAGGAGGGATTTCTCCTGAAAAATATAGGCTGTACAGCCTCGTTTTCTGTTATCTCCAAATGCATGGCTTTGATGGTGTCTTCCAATAGATTGACCATTCTAAATCGTTCCATCTTGGCATCATTGAGCGGGTTATAGGTAATCGGCTTTCCGACGATGACCAACCCAGCTTCATGGATGGTAACCGGGTAAAATGGCAGGCGTGTGCCAGTTTCCTGATAATACAACTCGCCTAAACGTAAAAAACCACGTTTGAAAGGGCGGATCCCGGTGAGAGGGTCAGGCTCAGCCTTGGGATCTTCAGGTACGATCAGCAAAATTTTTCCCTGCCTCAGAATGGCAAGGCTGGTTAGAAAAGTCGCTTCTTGCTCACGATGAGTATCAGGGACAGGGATGCATCCAAGTGATAACAACAGCGGGCTTGAGATTTTGCAGATGCCCTTAGCTACTGCCTCGCTCAATGGAGGCCTGATTCTCAATATCTTCTCGACGAAATCTTTACGCACTTCTTCTGGTCCCTTGACCATGTCCACAGTCGCACCCAGAACCCAAGGGTAAAGGCGCATGGGCAGGGAAGAGCATATCCCTACAGGCCCAACCGCCCCCATGTGATTGGCTACAATAACGGCTGGTCCATCTTGAAGATTCTCTCCTCCAATCAATTCGCCATCCCACATGAAGATTTCCAGGATGGATACAATGAGATGATAAACCAAATCATTCAACATGGATGCTGCTATCCTGAATCTTCCCGAACATCGGGAAAGTCATAAAACAAAGGTTTCGAAGAGAAGAGAATGGAGATTACATTTATAAAATATCTAATATCCGAAGAAAATGAGCCTCTAAATCGTCTCCCAGATGTCTCCACAATCAGGTGCTTATCGATGAATATTTTCCCAACCCTGCGGAGTTTGGTGGTCAGCCAATAATCCATACTCAAATTGATCCGCAGGTCAATTCCACCAATTCGGGTTAATCCTTCCCGCCTGATGGCCATATTATTACCTGGTAATGCTTTTATAAAATATAGGATCAATCTGATTAGCCAATCCAGGATGGGATTGAGATCATAAAAAGACAACTTTCCACCAACTGCAATGATATCCGGTGATGTTGAGAAATCATCCAGGATTTTTTCTGCCCAGTCTATCTGCACGCGACAATCCGCATCCGTAAATGCGATGATCTCAGCCTGCGAGGCTTCAATCCCTTTCCGGATGGCATGCACATAGCCTTTTTTTAGTTCTTTTTCCACCCTCACGCCTTTTTCCAGTGCAATCTTTGCCGTTAAATCCGTCGAATTATTATCGATAACGAGTATTTCGTATTGATCTTTATCAAGTGTCTGATTCAGGAGAGAATCAAGACAGCTTGCAATTAAATCCTGTTCATTATAAGCAGGCACAATGACCGAAATCACTTTTTGCATCATTCCCCTCCATATATAAAACACTGATTGAGGCGAAGAGTTATTCCTTGCCCAAAAGGATCCTGACAGAATATCCGGAGTATAATTCTCCAATAATGACTCTGGTCCAATGAATTTCATCGAGGTCTCCATGGATATTCCCAATTTGGAACATGTTTTCCTCCCCACCAATGGTATTCGCCTGCATGTGGTGCAAAGTGGCTCTCGCTATGGCTCCCTCGTGATTTTATTGCACGGGTTTCCAGAATTTTGGTACGGCTGGCGGCGGCAAATTCAACCTTTGGCTGACGCAGGTCTGCGCGTCTGGGCACCCGACCAGCGTGGCTATAATCTAAGTGACAAACCCAAAGGTATCGCAGCCTACCGCTTTGACGAGCTTGCCAATGATGTGCTTGGCTTGATCGATGCTGCTGGGGAAGATAAATGTTACCTTGCAGGTCACGACTGGGGAGCGGCTGTCGCCTGGTGGGTAGCGTTAAAATATCCCAATCGTCTCCATAAGCTGGCCATACTCAACGTGCCTCATCCGGCTGTGATGAAGCAAACCCTAATGAGCAACCTGGCACAGCTCCGTCGTAGTTGGTATATGTTCTTCTTTCAAACCCCATTCCTGGCAGAAGCCATCCTGCGCAATGACGATTGGGAATCGATGGTCAACATGCTATTGACCGGCAGTAAACCCGGATCATTCACCTTGGAAGATGTTGAGCGCTACCGTCAGGCGTGGTGGCGCAAAAGCGCTATCACCAGCATGCTCAACTGGTATCGCGCTGCCATCCAGATGCCTCCCGATATGAGCGGTGACCTGCGCATTAGGGTGCCAACATTGATGCTTTGGGGTGCCCAAGATATTGCATTAGGTCGTGAATTGGCTCAGCCCAGTCTCGATTTGTGTGACGAGGGGAAGCTCGTTTTCTTCGAGAGCTCAAGCCATTGGGTGCAGCTCGATGAATCAGAAGCCGTGAATAAACACCTGGTGGATTTCTTTACCACAGCCCAATGATTGCATGAATGCCGTTTCTCCTGAACCTGCTCAGACCTACCTTCAGCTTCGCAGTCGCATCTTAAGCCTGAAGCCTGCCGATTTAGGACTTGCTCCCTCAGCCAAAGCTCCACATGTATGGGGTGTATTGATGGAAACCGGTTACGAGGTGGGGACTGCAACCCTATTTTCACTGGCTGATGGCACTACCAGCCTGTATTACAGCACGGGGGGTGGCATGCTTGGCAGCGGTGAATATGCCCCGGTTGCCGAGGCTTCCAAAGCTTTGGTGACCCAAGCGGAAGACCACCTTCAGCATATGTCATCCACCGATGATTTTTCCCTGCCTGAGGAGGGTCATGTCAGGTTCACCATCCTGACCTATTCAGGAACACATTCAGCAGAAGCAACTGAAAAATCGATCGCTTCAGGAAACCATCTTCTCTTCCCACTCTTCATGCAAGCCCGTGAAACCCTCACCCAGTTGCGTTTGCTGGTAGAAAAGAAACGGAAATAGCGATGTCTTCCACCGAATTCGATGTAGTCACCGGAGCGTTTGGCTATTCCGGTAAATATATAACCCGCAGGTTACTCGAGCAAGATCGCACCGTCCGCACGTTGACCAACTCCATCGACCGCCCCAACCCCTTTGGCAGTCAGGTGCAAGCCTTCCCATACAACTTTGAAGATCCCGACAAGCTGACCGATTCACTTCGTGGGGCAGCTGTGCTTTATAACACCTATTGGGTGCGCTTCGATTACTCCAATTTTTCACATGCTGCTGCCATCGAGAACAGCCTCAAGTTGTTCGCTGCTGCCGAACAAGCCGGTGTAAAACGAGTCGTACATATCAGTATTACCAACCCCTCTGAAACTTCATCCCTGCCCTATTTCAGCGGTAAAGCTCGGCTGGAACGCGGCTTGATTGAGTCGGGATTGTCTTACGCCATTCTCCGTCCGGCGGTTCTATTTGGAAAAGAAGACATTCTGATCAATAACATCGCCTGGATATTAAGACATTTGCCCGTCTTTGGCGTTTTTGGGGATGGCTTCTATTTCATTCAGCCCATTTTCGTGGACGACCTGGCAAAATTGGCTGTCGAACAGGGTCAGGAGCAGTCGAACCGGATCATCGATGCAATTGGACCGGAAACCTTCACTTATCGCGAGTTGATACGCACAATTGGTAGTGTCATCGGCAAAAATAGACCGGTCATCTCGGTCTCACCTGACATTGGATATTTGGCGGGTTGGCTCATAGGAAAAATGATGGGCGATGTCTTGATCACCCAGGATGAGATTGCTGGCTTAATGCAAGATTATTTATATACGAACTCACCTCCAGTCGGAACAACTCACCTCACCGAGTGGGCGAAGGAGCATGCTTCCACCCTGGGCATACATTATGCCAGCGAGCTGAGGCGCCGCCTTCATCGGAAAACCGCGTACGAGGTCCGTTAACCTCTCGAATAGCTAGCTGGGAGTAAAATAATCACAAAACGAGCGAAGCGAGTAGAGCAAGCGAAGCGGCCGGTGCGAACGATGCAAACGTCATGAATATCGAAATAAGTCCCGCCACTGTTGCTGAACGCCCCATCCTGCGCAACTTGATGGAATTGTACCAACACGATTTCAGTGAGTTTGATCGGGCAGACACTGGCCCTTCAGGTTTGTACGATTACCCATACCTGGACCATTATTGGGTTGAGCCGGAGCGCTCCCCTTTCCTGGTGCGCGTGGATGGCAACCTTGCGGGCTTTGTCCTCGTGGCACGCTATAATTACCTGACCGGGATCAAGGATACCTGGGTGATAGCAGAATTCTTCGTCATGCGGAAGTACCGTCAGCAGGGTATAGGCGAGCATGTCGCCTGCTATATCTTCGACCAGTTCCCTGGAGCCTGGCAGGTGGGGCAAATCACAGAAAATCCTGCTGCGATTGCCTTTTGGCGAAAAGTCATCGCTCACTACACCCATAATAACTTCCTCGAACTTAACCTGAACAATGATAACTGGCATGGTCCAATCCAAACCTTCATTGCCTCACCACCTCAAGAGTCGTTAGGATCTAGCGAATAGGAATTCCCGATTAACCAAGGGTTGATCACGCATTCCCCTGAGAGAATTTGAAATTGTTATGTCAAAACCACTGATCGGACTTACCACCACCCGCATGCCCAATCCTTCCGGACGGCTTGCCATAGGTGTCAACATCCACTACTTAAAATCCGTTACCAATGCCGGTGGCTTACCCATTCTCATTCCAATGGAACTTTCGAATGATGATTTGGACGTTCTCCTACCCAGGCTGGACGGCATCCTCTTCACGGGTGGTTATGATATTGACCCCCGGCAATATGGTAATCAAGTCCATCCCAAAGTTGAGGGGGTCGATCCAGAACGTGACCGCTCGGAAATACATCTGGTGCATGCCCTAATCCGCTCCGGTAAGCCTTTCCTCGGTATTTGTCGCGGCTTCCAGGTGATCAACGTCGCCCTGGGTGGCAGCCTGTATGAGGACCTTCCAGAGCAACACCCTGGCGAAGTATGCCATGATAATCATAACCTTCCAAGGAATTACCTGGCTCACAGTATAGACATACAATCAGATAGCCGCCTCGCGCAGATACTAACTAGCAACCAGGCGCAAGTCAACAGCTTGCACCATCAAGGAGTGCGCAAGCTTGCCCAAGAGTTGCTTGCAACTGCATCCGCTCCGGATGGTCTCATTGAAGCGTTTGAGTTGCCGTTGCACCCATTTGGATTGGCAGTTCAATGGCACCCTGAAGAGTTGCAGGAATATGAACCCATGCGCAGGCTGTTCCATGCCTTTATTCAGTCATGTCAATCGATCCATTCAATTTTAACAGACCAGTGATTTCTATGAGTCAAAAATATAATTTTCTAGCTGTGATTGAGGATGCCGGAGATGGTGGGGCATTTGTCACCATTCCCTTTGATGTAGAGAAGACGTTTGGTAAGAAGCGTGTCAAAATCATGGCGACCATCGAGGGTGAGCCATACCGCGGCACCATCGTCCGTATGGGCAGTCCACACCACATGCTGCTTGTGCTGAAGGAAATCCGCGAAAAAATTGGTAAAAGCTTTGGAGATGAAGTTGCCATCGAATTGGAAGAGGACTTTGAAGAGCGGCATGTAGAAGTGCCGCCAGACCTCCATAACGCCTTGGAAGCCAATCCTACTGCCCAAACCTTTTTCAACAAGCTTTCATATACACATCAGAAAGAGTACGTGCGCTGGATTACTGAAGCTAAACGCGAGCAAACCCGCCTAGATCGGGTTCAACGGACTATCGAAATGCTGACGAAAGGTAAAAGTGAACACTAAGCACTTGCGACCCATTGGGATCTTTGATTCGGGCATTGGTGGGCTGACCGTGCTGCGTGCCATCCACCAGCTGATGCCGGATGAGCCGCTGCTCTATCTGGCCGATCAAGCTCACGTCCCCTACGGGCCCCGCCGGCTGGAGGAAGTGCGCCAATTCTCAGAAGTTATCACACGATATTTGCTTGATCAGGGTGCCAGGTTGATCGTGGTAGCCTGTAATACCGCCTCCGCAGCCGCCCTGAGACACCTGCGATCAACCTTTCCTGATGTACCCTTCGTGGGTATGGAGCCGGCAGTAAAGCCGGCAGCCGAGCACACCCGCAGCGGCGTGGTTGGCGTGCTTGCGACCCCTGCCACCTTCCAGGGCGAGCTGTATGCCTCCGTGGTTGAACGCTTTGGTCAGGGTGTGAAGTTGCTGCAGCACACCTGCCCGGGTCTTGTGACGCAGATCGAAAGTGGCGCCTTGGAATCAACCGAGACGCGTCGCATCCTGGAAGAAGCCCTCCAACCCATGTTGGAGCAGGGTATTGATACAGTCGTATTGGGTTGCACCCATTACTCCTTCGTCATCCCGCTCATCCAACAGATCGCCGGGCAGGGTGTGCGTGTCATCGATCCCGCTCCGGCGGTCGCCCGCCAGGTTCAACGATTGCTGGTTGCCAGTAATTTACTTGAGCTGGAGTCAATGCCGCAAGAGGTTATCCTTCAAAAACCGCAGCCTCTGCTTCAATTTATCACCACCGGTGATCCGGCTCGCCTTGAGAATATGCTGCCTGGTTTGCTCGGAGAAAATGCTCCCGTTGGTTTCCTCATCTGGAAAGGTAACAAGCTAATCTCGTTGTGATACGTTGCTGGAACTCCCCCGTAATTTATAACTTTAATTAAGTCCTGATCTCCGATAGAAATGATAGTTTTGAAGGGAATACTCGATTTCTCCTATTTCAAGTTTCTGATTTCCAGAGTAAATCCACAATTCATAAATTAGAGACACGGCTGAATAAAATTGTCGGGTCTTTGGTTTATGCGATGATTATTTAATGCTGGTCGGCGATCATTATCCCCATCACCTGTGGGGTTATGGACATCCCCTTGAAATTCTCAAAACTTAGGTCCCGAAAATCAAAGCCCATTTGCGCACGTGTTCGGGCGAACAATACGGTATAACTATCCAGGATGCGGGTTTCCCAGGTCAGCTCCAACTGCTGGGCTGCGTTACGGATGCTTTCACTATCTGGTCCCTCGATCTCGAGAAAATCACCGGTCGGCATCTCGTCCAGCGCCACTTCCACATTCTTCAACTGATAAGTGGTGCGATACTTTTCATACATCATATACACCTGGTAGCCAAGCGCTTCAAACAACGCCCGCGCCGTGTCAAAATCTGATACCGTAAATTCCAGCTCCTGGCGCAGGCGCACCCCACCCTCCTCGCTACCCGGACCTTTATACGTCACCCGCACTCTTGAATCCTGGCGTAGACGCAGTAACTTGCCGCTCGCCAACAAGGAGAGTTTGGCAGTATCCAGGCGCAGGTTGATCTCATGCACTCTCGGCGCGCTAAGCTGCCCCAAGGCGTTCAATTTCGCTTCCATTTCCCTGCGCTTGGATAGGTAGAACTTGACTTCCAATTCCTGATCAGAGCTACTCATCATGCCTCATCTTATTCACCTTGCTTATACCACGCTGAGCATGGTCTCCTTCTGCTCCACCCGGTCCCCAGATTTCACCCGCACACGGATCACTTTCCCATCCCGTGGTGAACGCAGCTCATTCTGCATCTTCATCGACTCTAAGACCACCAATACCTCACCCTTCTCAATCATCTGCCCTTCCTGAACGGGTATCGAAATAACCATGCCAGGCATCGGTGCCTTCAGGTGAAAGTCCTCGTGCTCTGCCACTCTCCCCGCTAATGCAGCCCGCAGGCGTTTCTCACGCTCATCTTCCACAAACGCAGTAAAGAGAGCGCCATGGAATAAAACCTGCCAGGTATCTTCGTTCGGATAAACATGCGCTTCGACTGAGGTCCCATTCACAACCAGTGAATATACGGGTTGGTCGCCCACCGGCATGAAATCCACCTGATACATTACTCCATCCACGCTCACACGGTGATCGTCGAGAATGTCAACCATATATTCATGTCCATCAATGGTGGTCACATATTTCATGTCTATCTCCTCAACCTCTCCCACCTGCTCAACCACTTCCAGTTGCTGGTATCGCGTTCATTACGCTGAATGATATTTGCCGCTCGCTCAGTCTGGCGGTGGGCAACGAGAGTCGCCAGGATGGCGGCAATATCCGGGCGGGATTCTTTTCCTTCTTCAGCTTCTTCAATGGAAAACCGTTCCTCCACAAAGCGTGTATCATACTGCCCGGCCATGAAGCGGTGCGAATCCATCAGCCGTTGATGGAAGGGAATGTTACTATGCACACCCAGGATTTTATATTCTTCCAATGCCCGCCGCATGCGCAAAATAGCTTCACCGCGTGTCTCACCCCACACGATCAATTTTGAGATGAGCGAATCGTAATAGGGGGAGACCTCAAAGCCGATATATACGCCTGTGTCCACCCGCACCCCAGGCCCAGTGGGCAGCAGTGTATGCGTGATGCGTCCGGTGGAGGGGATGAAATTATTGTATGGGTCCTCGGCGTTGATGCGGCATTCAATCGCCCAACCATTGGCATGAATATCTTCTTGTTGGTGGCGTAAGCATCGACCACGTGCAATCCGCATCTGTTCTTTGACGATATCGATACCGGTGACCATCTCTGTAACCGGATGCTCAACCTGCAGACGCGTGTTCATCTCTAAAAAGTAAAAGTTTTTGTCCTTATCCACCAGGAATTCAATCGTACCCGCATTGACGTAATTGACAGATTGGGCAGCCCGGACAGCAACTGCTCCAATTTTTTGGCGGAAAGTCTCATCTTCACCCACGAATGGTGAAGGCGATTCTTCCAACAGTTTTTGGTGCCTGCGTTGAATGGAACATTCACGCTCTCCCAGATGGATCACATTACCTTGCCCATCTGCCAGGATTTGTATTTCAATGTGTCGCGCCCCTTCAACCAGCTTCTCCAAATAGACATTGCCATCCCCAAAGGATGCCTCCGCCTCACGCCTGGCTGCATTGAGCAGGCTGGACATATCCTCCAGCCGATTTACCTCGCGCATTCCTTTGCCACCACCACCAGCCGTGGCTTTCACCAACAATGGGAAACCAATAGAAGTCGCCACTGCGAGCAATTCCTCATCACGCAGGGATCCTTCCCCCTCAGTGCCTGGAACCACCTGCACACCCGCACGCGATACCGTGGCACGAGCTACAGCCTTGTCTCCCATGGCTGCAATGGAAGACGGATTTGGTCCAATAAATACCAAACCTGCCTCTCGGCAGGCTTCCGCAAAATCAGCTCGTTCTGCCAGGAAGCCATATCCAGGATGGATCGCTCCAGCCCCACATTGACGGGCGATATCGATGATCTTGTCTCCCCGCAGGTACGAGTCGCGGGAGGGAGCCGGACCCAGTCGATACGCTTCATCGGCATAACGAACGTGCAGCGCTTGGCGGTCGACATCTGAATAGACTGCCACCGTTTGAAGCCCAAGCTCGCGGCATGCCCGAATGACGCGCACCGCAATCTCACCCCGGTTCGCAATCAAAACTTTATTAAACATGGCTTTGCTCCATCCGCATTTTTAACGGCCCTACCCTTGCTCCCTAACCCAAGATGTCTCAAGAAATTGAATCAACCTTGAGTTGAATAGGTCGGCATTCTCCTGGGGTAACATGTGTCCAGCTTCAGGTACAAGCCACAACTCAGCCCCGGAAATCGCCTCTCGGATATCCATGGCATGCTGTGGAGAGGCATGCTCATCGTCTTCACCCTGCACGATCAATGTTGGGCATCGAATCTGACCCAACACTGGGCGCATATCCCAGCCCAGAGATTCTAGGCGGTGCCAGCCATCAAACCAGTTGTAAAAGACTGCCTCATACTTTTCATCGTGTGCGTTTTGCATGCCTGTCCGAAAGCGCTCATCAATTTCAAATGCTTGTTTAATCCCCAGGATACCGGGCTCCATCTTTGGCTCGACGTAAATATGAGCTGCCACTGTCACCAGACAGCTCACCAGATCCGGATGCTGGGCGGCAAAATAAAGCGCGATGGTTCCACCATCACTGTGTCCCAGGAAAGCTGCTCGCCGAATTCTCTGCTGCTCCAACAAATTGTGAAGGTCCTCAAGATCGGTGGTAAAGGTAGGTAAGTCTAATCCCGGGCGAGCATCCGACTCGCCATAACCCCAACGGTCATATGCAAGTACATGGTAGCCTGCATCAACCAACGCCGGGATCTGCCCCCGCCATGCCCTCACCGAACCCAACCCATGGTGCAGCAGCACCACAACCGGTCCATTTTCTGGACCGTTATGTTCAACATGAAGGTTGTGTCCGTTAACGAACATACTCTATTTACACACAGCTATTATTAGATACGAAATACTGTCATGAGAACAGGTCGCGCTTCTTGAAAGGCGCAGTTAGGAACTTTAGCATCATCCCAGCAGGTGATGAATAAGCAATGGTTACTCCGTTCTTCCGATTTTCCAGAATTTTTTCTACCAGCATTGGAGCTAACGTCTCTGCACGTTCGGCGATGATGTTCAATATCCGTTTGGATTTTTCCAGCTCCTCCATTCGCCCTTCGAATTGCTGGGTGATCATATCAGTGATAACCATTCCTGGGGCAATCGCACCGGTGATCACCTGGGTTCCCTCGGTCTCATTTATTAATGAGCGATTGATAAAATGCACAGATGCCTTTGTGCTGCCATATAGTGTCATTCCACCCATGCTCCGACCTCGGGCACCAAATCCTTCCACATTGTAGAGCGCACCGTTGCCTTGCGCCAACAATCCTGTCAGTGCGACTTTCGTCCCATACATTGTGCCAATTATGTTGGTTTTAACAACCTCATCATACTTGTCTGGTGAGAGTTCCCAAAACTTCATCATGGGTGTAGCAATCCCGGCATTGTTGATCCAGATATCGATCCTGCCGAAATGACTTTTTGCATCCTCCCACAGCTTCTGTACCTGGATAAAATCGGTCACATCACAAGGAAAGCCAAAGATAAGCTCTTTGCGGTATTTTTCTCCGAGCTTTTCTTCCGCTTCACTCACTGCTTCCTGGGTACGACCACTGATTGTGACTGCACAATCGCGCTCCAGAAATGCTGCTGCCAGACTGTATCCAATTCCACGCGTGCTGCCAGTAATAACAATCGATCTCGTTTTAATGTTCACAATGGGATGCATCCGTGTTTTTTGGGTGGATTGGAATCACGCTTATTGGAGAGCATTTCCAGCGCATTGATCAAGCGTGGGCGGGTCTCCCAGGGTTCGATGATGTCATCAATGTATCCCCGCGAGGCAGCAATATACGGATTGGCAAATTTATCGCGGTAATCAGCCTCCAACTCTTCCCGCTTCGCTGCTGGATCTGTGGCTTGTGAGATCTCCTTGCGAAAGATGATGTTCACCGCTCCATCCGGACCCATCACAGCAATCTCTGCGGAAGGCCAGGCAAGATTCACGTCGCCGCGCACATGTTTGCTGCTCATCACATCATAAGCACCGCCGTACGCTTTGCGAGTGATTACCGTGATTTTCGGCACCGTGGCCTCACAATAGGCATACAATAATTTGGAACCTGAGCGAATAATGCCACCATGTTCCTGAGCAGTGCCGGGTAAGAAACCTGGCACATCCACGAAAGTGATGATCGGTATATTGAATGCGTCACAAAAGCGTACGAAACGGGCTGCCTTCTCGGATGAATTGATATCCAAAACCCCTGCCAACAAGGCAGGCTGGTTTGCTACTATCCCCACACTGTGCCCACCCAAACGGGCGAACCCAATGACAATATTCTGTGCGTAAGCTTCGTGGATCTCAAAGAAGATACTTCCATCCACGATCATGCGGATAGCATCCTTGATGTCATATGGTTTGCTCGGGTCTTCAGGGACGATGGTGTTCAAACCCTCTTCCATACGGAAGGGGTCATCGTCGATACTTATAAATGGTGGGTCTTCCATGTTATTTTGGGGGATGTACGAAAGTAGCTTACGGATCAGGTAGAGTGCGTCTGGCTCTGAATCCGCAGCTAGGTGGCATACTCCCGAAATTTCAGAGTGCACATCTGCTCCGCCCAATTCTTCAAAAGTGACCTCCTCATGCGTCACCGCTTTGACCACATCAGGTCCTGTAATGAACATGTATGATGATTTGCGCACCATGATAATAAAGTCAGTCAATGCCGGTGAATAAACCGCTCCCCCAGCGCAGGGGCCCATGATGACACTGATCTGAGGGATCACCCCGGAGACCAGGGTATTCCGTAGGAAGATATCAGCATACCCTCCCAGGGAGACAACGCCCTCCTGGATGCGCGCCCCACCTGAATCGTTCAAGCCAATCACAGGCGCACCGTTTTTTAAAGCCATATCCATGATCTTGCAGACTTTCTCGGCATGCACCTCCCCAAGACTACCTCCAAACACGGTGAAATCTTGTGAAAAGATGTATACCAACCTGCTCTCGATCGTTCCCCAACCCGTGATCACACTATCTCCAAGGTACTTCTGTTGATCAAGATTAAAATCACTCGTGCGGTGCGTTACAAATGGGTCCACTTCACGAAATGAGCCTTTATCAAGTAACAGGTCGATACGTTCCCGTGCGGTCAGACGGCCGCGATTATGTTGGACTTCAATACGGTCAGCACCACCCCCAAGTCGACCCATGGTTTTTGTCTCGCGCAACCGATTTATTTTTGGATCATCAGTCATAATCTTCTCCACATGCGTAGAAGTATTAGATAAGTTTTTTATGATGCCTGGTCACTATCGCAAAAGAAATTATCCAAGATCATCATTACTTGCCTGGTTTTGATCAGTTACGGATTCGACCAGGCCAAAATATGCTTTTACCTTCGAGCGTCCCAACGTCCAGACCATGTAAGCCAAGCACACCACCGTCAACCCAGCCGAAAATTGCCAGTTGACTGGAAGCAGCGCACTTATGGCCCCTGATTCCCCACTTGCTAGATGGTCCTTTACAAAGATAAGGTCCAGCCAGTAATACAAGGCATAGGTTAGTCCGACCGCTTGCATCAGCTTAGGCGCCCAGTTTTTTGCCCTCCACAACCCAAAAATTAAGAGCGATCCTGCTATGGTCCAAATTAACCCAGTCAGGGCAAGATAAAGTGGGGAGATCCCCAGTCGGGAACTTAGGAAACCCCAATACCTGATGCTTAATACCAGGCGGATGAGGTTGATGACCGTGATAATTAACACCCCCGATGCCAGCAAGGTTACGCTCCATGGCCGTTTGTTGGACAGTGCTTCTGAAGCCGCCTGTGTTCCTGATGGTTCCATGGGTGACTGTGAATTATCCATAGGAGATCAATAATACATCCTTATCCGATGGCTAAGGTGATTTTCCCTAGCTGCTCACCCTTCTCAAGGCGTTCCTGGGCAATCCATGCATCTTCAAGTGGAAAATCGAGATCCAATACTGGTTTAAGTTTGCCTTCAAAGACCAGCCCCATCACGGTCGCAAAATCAGACCGGGTACCCATGGATGAACCAAGGATTGACAGGTGCCTGTTAAAGATAAACCGGTTATCAATCTCAAATTTCGGTCCACCCGAATTGCCGACCGTCAGGATGCGCCCGCCTCTGGCTGCCGCGCGGAAACTTAACGGGAATGTGGTGCCTACATTCTCCACCACCACATCCACGCCTCGCTTGTCCGTCAGGTTGTAAACGGTTTTTGACCAATTCTCATCCTTCGAACGGTCGATGAGATGATCTGCCCCCAACGATTCAGCCAGTTTGAGCTTTTCTATGCTAGAGCCAACCACATATACAACTGCTCCAGCCAGCTTGGCAATCTGGATGCTGGCGGTATTCACACCACCAGAAGCCCCTACCACCAGCACACTCTCCCCCGGTTTCAACCCCCCTCGTATGATCAGTGAGTGCCACGCAGTATGGAAAACCAGGGCTGCTGCAGCTGCCAGCCGTGGCTCAAAATCACTTGGGATGGGGAATACGTTGGTAGCTGGAACTACCACGTACTGTGCGTATGTGCCACGTACGGTTTCACCCAATAAATGCCAGTCGCGACAGCGGTTATCCTGCCCGGCAATACAGGCTGGGCAGTGACCACAGCCGAGATTTGAATTAATGACTACCCTGTCACCAATATTCCAGCCTGATACACAGGCTCCCAGTCCAGCAATTGTCCCTGCCCCATCGGCTCCAAGGATGTGCGGGTATTCAAGCTTGATTCCAGACCAGCCATTGCGGGTCCATAAATCCACCCGATTAAGCGCAGCCGCTTCCAGCTTCACCAACACCTGTCCCTCTCCAGGCTCGGGCGTAGGGAAGTCAGTATATTCCAACACCTCGGGTCCACCATGCGTATGAAACAAAACCGCCTTCATTAACTCCTCCAAATCACCATATCACCATATCACTAAATTACCTGATTGCCTTATTGCCTGATTGCCTGATCACCAAGTACCGAGTGATTTTCTCGATGCCGATTGCCTAATCACTTGAATTCAATCTCCCACACATGCACATTCGCCGGCACGCCCGAATAGGGTTGGTATATCTCAAAGCGCACCTCTATGGCAGACACAGTCTGCTCAAAATTCACCTCAAGCTCAGGCTTGCTGACCGATCCATCGAAGGTTGCAATGGATTGCACTGGTTGCCCGCCACCATCCGGATAAAGCAGGGCTGTCACACGCGTGTCTGCGCTGCCAAGGATCATCTTATAGCCATTCAATTGGCGCGCCTCGGGGAATGTCAGCTCGATGACAAATGGGTTAGCCTCCAGGGTGCGTGCCACAGTTTGCGGGTCACCATCAAACACCAGTTCAATCGAACCCATATCCAACATCGAGTAGCCTACCTGCACAGGTTCGCCTTGTATTGTCAGGGTTGCTTCCTGCAAAATACTGCGCACCTCTTGATCGGCAGCCAGGATTTCGTCAATATTATCCACATATTGTAGGCGTACAAAATAAAAACCTGGAGCTCCAGTTGGGTATGGCAACACTTCATCGACGCGTACGTTCTTAAACTTTCCACTCGAAACCACCTTATCCATTTCGGTGGGAATCATCACAAAAACCATATTATCATTTAGCGGTAGATGCTGGAACAGGTGCCCTTCAACACTGCCCAATCGGACGGTCGTATTGGCTGGTAGGAAGAATTCCGCAACAGCATCTGTACCATTGGTCCAGCTGGGAGATACCACCAGCTCAGTATCCGGATGTTGGCTGATGTATTTATTGACTGCCCCAAATAACTGTGAAGCACCATACTGCATTCCGGCCAGCGTGTAATCTTGGTACCAGGTTGGTCCATTCACCAAAGCATCGCGTAACATGGCAATGTTGGCTATTCCTAATGCTACAACCACTACCACGGATATACCAACATATAGAGGTCTTCCCTGCTTGTTTTCCCCCCTCCGTTTCCACGTCCATATCACTCCACTTTCCAACCAACCCAGCACACGCTCCAAACCCAGTGACATCATAAGTACTGCCGGGATTACAAATACCAGAATGCGTGTGATGCCGATGCCGACCAAGGCACTGCCTGAGGGTGCTGCCAGCAAGGCAAACAGGATAGTGCGGTGAGCTGAGCTGCGCAGCTTGATCAATACGATCACCAGACCCAATCCGAAGAATGGCAGGGTCGCCAGCAATAAATGACCATAACCTTTCATTAAATGACGTTGTAAATCGTGTTCGTTGGGGAAGAACCAGTACTGGGGGTTCAAGCCATACACATAGTCAGACAAGTAATGGCGGAACTTTTCAACTATCGAAATGTTTTGGGTCCAATATGGTGCTCGGGTGGACAAATGCTGCATTAGTGCTTCAGGGTGCGCTATGGAGTATCGCAGGTAAGGTACCACCATCACAGCCAGGAGTAATAAACCGCGCACAGCAATCTTACGGTTCTGCCAGTGATAGCGCAGGTCTGAGAAGAATAGGAATACGCCTGTCACCACGATGATCAGCTGACCAGGGCTGTAAGTGTAAAATACCAGTGCCCCCATCACCAATGCCGGATACAACGCCCGTGGAGAAATGTACCGGTAGCGCAGATAAAAATACAAGAAACCGGCAAAGAAAGAAGTCATCTCCACGGTCTCGAAGGCTGTGCGGGAATGCAGGAACCATGCTGGCGCGATCGAAAGTAGCAATACCCCACACCACCAATAACGCAGCTTGAAGATATCCCGCAGGATCAGCCCCACCGCTAATGCTCCCAGGGTGGCTATGAACACCGACACTGCTCGTGTGACGAATACCGACTTGCCGAAAACCAGGTATGGGATCACCTGCAAATACACACTCACACTGCTCAGGTTATAGGTTGAGCCCTTGTTGAAGTATGTTGGCAGGAGCTCATCTTCATAATTGCGCAGACCATCATGGACGAAATCCTCAGCCATCACCGTCTGCACGGCTTCATCTGTGAAAAAGTAGATTGGGAAATTTGCTAACCCGATCAAACGGGTTGATAAATATAATCCAATGGCTAAGGTGAATAGAGCCATTTCAAGCGGAATCGCCCGCCAGATTGTAGTTATAAGATCTGCTGTCGCCCAAACCCAATGTTGCCAGGCTGCCTCCCCCCGATTAAGTCCAACCTGAGATTCGACCGTTACTCGCACACTGGAACCCTCTTCCAGCTCCAGAGGCATGCTGGGCTGCAAAGAGCCATCTCGATATACAGCCTCGCCAGTCATCGGTCGATGCTTTCCTTTCATTCGAGGTATTCGTTGGAGCGCCTTCTTTAATCCATCCCAAAATGCCCACCATTTTTCCTTGATCTCCTGGCGGTTGAACTTTAAATCACTGATGAATAATCCTAAGACGATCACAGTCGCAATTACACTGATTATCAAACCAATGAAAAACGGGCGTGGTGTATAGAGGAATGTATATTTGTGCACTCCAGGCTGCACATCCACCGCCATATAACCGCTTACGTTTTTGAGCGTTTGGGCTTTTCCATCCACAAAAACCTGCCAACCTGGGTAATGCGTCATCAATAACACCATTGTTTGGTTGGCAGACCCCTCAGTGATTGTCTCCACATTATTGGGGCTGGAAAAGAACGGTAGAAGCGGGGTGACTTCTGAGCGCACTAAAGGTCCGGCATCGCCCCCCATTTGTAGCTTGGCGTTATCCACCATAAAGGCCATTGGTAGGCTTTCTGGCAATGAGAAGATATTATAGTCATCCACTACTGAGATTAGTGTGCCATCCTCAGGTATCTGCTCTGCAAGAGATTGCGTAAGGTACTTGGGTTCTGCCTGTACAAAGCGTTCATTTATTTTTTCATCCAGGGGTAGGATAACCGAATAGGAATACCATGTGTTTAAGTAACGCAGGTTATTGCTCATCACTGCATCCTGCCAGGCATTGGTGGGGTTATGACGCACGTAGTATTCGCTCAGGTCATTCTGCCTCACCCAGCTCATCACGTCATAAGCTGGCGTGTAAACTTCCTGCGACTGCACGATGAACTGGTTGGTGGTGAACAAATCACCCACCCCAAACAACATGAATGCCCCCAGCATCACCAAACCCATAGTTATCAACATGCGCATCACTTTGGGATGGCGCTGTCCTCCATCACCCAACCCGTTCTTGAACAACTTCCACAAGGTGTCCAGCCCAATTCCTGCCAGGCAGATCAGCGCAAAACTACCAAAAACTAAAATGCGTAATAAGTGCCGGAATTGGATGAGGAATCGAGAGTTTAAGAATGCCTCCCTCCATGGCATTGATTCCAAACTGATCCAAACAACAGTGAGCAGCAAAATTAAAACGAAAAACAGAAGAATTCTCCGGTTGCGCTTCCAAATCGCCAAGGGCAGCAAAGCCAACCCAAGGAATGGCGTCAGACCAATGTATGCGTAAAACTCCTCCCGCGCCGGTAGCACGCTATAAGCATCCGGACGCATGCTGTCTTTGGATGTGTAATCCAGGAAAATCTGCTTCACCGTTTGCGACCCTGCTAGGTCAGTCCCTTTGCTTAAATGGGACCAAAACTCCGCCGTTGGTAGAAGCTGGATGGCAATCACTCCTAGTGCCAGGATGCCGATACCCAGGAAGATGAGGATGCGGCGGACATCAAGGTTGATAAACGGAGGCTTTTTCCTGATATTTATCAGCATCACCAGCCCAAACAAGCAAATGATAATTAACGTAAGAAGTGGGTAGTATGCATTACCAGAGAAAAAGAGCAGCGCAATCGAACCTGCAGCTATGGCAATATCGCGCCTGCGCTGGCGTTGAAGTACCAATAATAAGCTTGAAAAGATCCAAGGGATATAAGCAAAACCAAATATGAACAGATATTCTCCCTGAAAAAAGCGTGCCACTGGCTGGCCGGCAAATATGAACATCAGTGTAGTCCACAGGCGCGCCGCCCGACCGAGTCCCAGCACTTGTGCCAATCTCCACATCCCAAAAGCGGCAATCAGGAAGCTAAAATACACTCCCAGCTTGAACCCTGCGCGCACACCAAATAATAGCACTGGCACTGTCACCACAGGGTTATACACATGCAACATTGGGTCTGCTACATATGGAATCCCACTCTGGATATAAATATTCCACAAGGGAAACGCGTGATATTGTTGCAGGCTATTAACCAGGGTCCAATCCAACATCTGAAACACTTCGGATTCATTTCCCGGTAAGTTCGTGGGAGCCCGAAGATCAAGAATACCTGCACAAAAGATGGTCACTGCCAGGAAGATCAGCAGCCATTCCAGCCAATATCCGCCCCAGACTGATTTTTCCACCGCCATGCCTGGCTGAAACGAAGCTTTAGATTGTTCTTTACCTTCACCTGACAGCGCGACATTAACATTCTCCCCAGCGTCCTCTGGTTGAATATGAAGCTGCAATTCCTGGTTGCTTTCTATAAGCTTTCCGGGTCTAAATCTCTGCTTGAACCATGTGAGTGCCCGCAAATTAAACACCATTATTGGCTTTCCCCTGAAGGTTTCCAATTAATAGCCTGGTGATTAATCCAAAACCAGCCCATGATCACAAAATCCAACATAGCTGCCAGGTACAATATGGGTGAAATGTTTGCTGGGTCAGATGCCATTGAAGTAGTGTGCGCTCTGAATAATATGGACCACAGACTGCTCAAGCGAGACAGGATTGTTAGGTTGTACTTTTTTATAACCTTGAAGGGCTCTCCAAAGCTATCGAAGACCCAGCTCCATCCGTGAGATCACCATGCGTTGGATTTCACTGGTACCCTCGTAAATTTCAGTGATCTTTGCATCCCTGAAGTAACGCTCCACGGGCAGCTCTTTGCTGTAACCCATGCCGCCGTGAATCTGTACAGCTGTATGCGCCGCAAACATCGCCGTCTCAGATGCAAATAACTTTGCCATGGCAGCTTCTCGTGTAAAGCGCTCACCCGTTGTTTTGGCGCGTTCCTTTGCCAGGGCTGCGCTATACACCAGCAAGCGTGAAGCTTCTATGCGCGTTTTCATATCCGCGATCTTAAAAGAGATGCCCTGAAACTCACCAATCTTTGATCCAAAAGCTTCACGTTCTTGCGCGTATGCCACACTGGCTTCATAAGCCGCTTCAGCAATCCCCAAGGCCTGGGCCGCGATCCCAATTCGCCCTGCATCCAGGACTGCCATCGCGATTTTAAATCCATCACCCTCTTCCCCCAGACGGTCTTCCATTGGGCAATGATAATCCTCAAATAAGATCTCACTGGTTGCTGAAGCGCGAATCCCAAGCTTGGGTTCCTTTTTGCCGCGCACATAACCAGGTTTGCCGGCATCAATTAAAAATGCACTGATCCCACGGTGTTTCTTCTCGGGGTCTGTCATGGTAAATAACACCACATAGTCTGCTACGGGTCCACTCGTCACCCACGACTTGCGCCCATTAATAGTATAAGCCTCTCCCTCCCGCACAGCCCGACTGCGCATCGTCCCCGCATCCGAACCCGACATTGGTTCGGTAAGCGAATATGCTCCAACGGCTTTCCCGGAGGCGACTGCACTCACATATTTCCGCTTTTGGGCTTCCGTCCCGAACTTCAGGATGCCATTGCAGAATAGTGAATTGTTGACTGACATGATGGTGCCATGTGCGGCATCCACCTTGCAGATTTCCTCCAGCGCCAGCACATACGCCAGGGTGTCCATCCCTGCTCCACCGTACTCCTCGGGCACTTCGATCCCCATAAAGCCCATTTCCCCCATCTTCTTGATTGTCTTGGATGGGAATTCACCTGTCTCGTCGAACTCTGCTGCCACCGGGGCGATTTCTTTTTGAGCAAAGTTACGCGCCGCCTGGCGGATGCTCTCATGTTCTTCCGTAAATGGGAATAATCCACTGCCAGCCATCGTTTCCTCCGTATCAAAAATGGGTCAGACTGATTTTTGATTATAGCATGGGAAGCATCTCCCTTTCAATTTCATGCCATTTTTACGTGACATTCCCGGTCATTGTGGTTTATACTAAAGGTAATACAGTAATTCTCGTTAAAGCTATATATGCTTTCCAGACTCAAAAGCGCACTGATTGGCACTCCCCTTCCCACCCAGCAGCTGGGTGAGAAGCGCTTGAACAAAATCCGCGCTTTGGCAGCTTTCTCCCCCGACGCTCTTTCCTCAATCGCATACGCCAACCAGGAAATCTACCTGGGACTGGTTGTCGCGGGGAGTGCCGGGCTGGGACTGGCATGGCCCATCGGGCTGGCGATCATCGGGATACTTGTCATTGTCGCCATCTCATACTATCAGACGGTTCATGGTTATCCATCCGGTGGCGGTTCCTATATTGTCGCCCGTGCTAACCTGGGAACAATACCAGGGTTGATAGCTGCAGCAGCCTTATTGCTCGATTACTTGTTATGTGCCGCGGTCAGCTTGACAGCTGGTGTGGATGCTATTGCTTCAGCCTTCCCAGCACTCTGGCCTTACCGTATTGTGAT
>JBAPSY010000243.1:0-15862 GCA_049281855.1 Anaerolineales bacterium | reverse complement strand
ATATCAGACCATAAATGATAGCACCAGCAAAGAAGCCTAACAGTCCAGGGAACATATAATCAAGCTTGCCTTCGCCGCTCCCGGCGGCGCAGGTGCCTGGTCAGTACCCGGCGCCCGCCATCCCCACACCAAAGATCAGCCCGCCAATCAGGTTACCCACAATATAGGTGGCAGGAACGGTGGGGAAGGTCACCCAACCCAAACCGCGGAATGTGTACAGCCCGATCATCGCTACGACAATTGCGGTCATCATGAATTTGAGCACGCTCATGTCGGTGAAACGGAACTGGTTGGCAATATTGCGATATGTAGTCAAACCAGCCTTGTTGAGTGAAAACCCAAAGCCGAGGCCCAGGATGAGGGCGAGAATATAATTGGTCATGGCTTAATACCTCTTTCTGTAGACGATCATGGCAGTGATGATGCCTGAAACCATAAAGCCCGCAATAAATAAGAAAGCCGCGGGTACGAACAGCATGCCGCCTGAGATGGCCAGACCACTGGTGCACCCACCGGCGATGCCAGAACCAATTTCAACAATAATGGCACCAACGAAGCCGATTACCCAGCGCTTCCAGGGCTGCGGTCCGATGATCCGCTTCCATTGGGCGTCATCATTGAAGCGGAACTTGAACGTGCGGCTGGTGAGCGCACCCAGGGTTCCACCGAAAAAGATACCCACCAGCAAAATGACTGACCAGGTGATCTCGGGACGTATGATGGGTAAAGCCCGTCCACCCTCCACTCCCCAATAGATGTTGCTGAACAAGCCTGGTAAGATCTTCTTGCCAACAAAGCCTGCCAGGCTCTCGAATGCACCTGAAGCACCTAACAGAGTATTGGAAAGCAGCACCGTCAGCATGCCAACGATGCCCAGCAGGATACCCGCCAGGTAGGGCGACCAGGTTTCCTGAGATATTAATGCTTTGATTCGGTTCATAATTCCTCCATTTTGTTGGTATCAAATAAGCTGTGGATCAGCTTCCCGCCATTGCCATCAGCATAGCGCGTGAGTCCTTATCCAGTGCCTGTACCCGTTTCACCAGCTCTGGGTCGAGGTGCGACAACGCGTGCAGCATCTCGTTGGCCTGGTCTGGGTTTGCCAGGACGTGTTTGAGTGCGTGGAGTCCCACCGGGTTCAGCTTGGCGATGAGCGGTAAGAGCTCTGTCACCTCGCTGGAGTAGCCTTCCACCACCGGGATAACCCCTTCCACTGGTTTCTGGGTAGCCTTGGAAGGGAAGAAGCCTTTCAAACCTATCAAGCGGCGCTCGTTCCAATAGACGAACGTTCCCCCACCGAATAAAATACCCAATATCATCACCACCACGATCACGTTCCCCCAGTTGATCGGGTGCTCGCCCAGCACGGTTTGTTGGTATTGCTGCACGTAATCGATCGTGCCTTGCTGGCTGACCACGATACCTCCCCCGGAGGGAGCGGTTTCGGGCGGCTCGGTTGGGACAGACGTGGGTTGAGGCGTCCCACCCGGAGAGGTTGGACCTGCCGCACCAATGATCACACCCAATGTGGTGGCATACTCTTGAGCGAGCTGTGTATAATCGTTGGGGTGACACGAAGCACAGCCGGCTTTCACATCTGAGGACCACGGCACCATTCCGATGTGCGACTGGGTCTTGTCAGTGCTTTGCGGGTTACCCGCATGGCAGCTGACGCATGCATCGATCTGCGCATGTTGGGTGTGCCAGGTGGTTCCATCATTATTAACCGGGTCTTGGCCTTGCGTCTCGTGGCAATTCTTACAGGATGAAGCCTGAGACCCGCATTGGGCGTTGGCCTTCGTCGCTGGCAATAGCAGGAAAAAACCTGCTATCAGCACGGCTCCAAGAAAAATGGGTGAGAGATAACGTATTCTCGGATGTGTCATGCATTCCTCCTCAAAATAATTTCCTCCAGTAAGAAATGGTAGATTTAATTCGCATCTATTGATCAGATCTCGTCAGCCACCTGGCTGGTTTCATCGGCACTCTCCATCAGGTTGGCGCGGTAAGTTAGCCGGTCACGCATCACGCTGCGGAGCAAATTCAACGCCTCCACCAGGCGTGTATCCGACAGGCGGTATTCCAGACTCGTCCCCTGTCTGACCGCGTAAACCAGACCCTGGTCACGCAGAACCTTCAGGTTGCGTGAAGTGGCAGGCTGGCTGATGCCTAATGCATCCGCCAGATCGTTCACACTGCGTGGGTTCTCAGCCAGGGCATAGATCAATAGTATGCGGTTGGGATCAGCCAAGGCGGAGCAAATATCCGCGTGCAGTTGCGAAACTTCTTGTGTAAGTTGTGGGTTGTCCATAGTTGTTTAATCCAATATACGCACATACGAATATTCCAATTTATGGTATATTAACGAAGATTTCATCACATAAACAGTATTATCTGTCACAAATAATTTATTAAACTGTCACATTAATAGAGACAAGCACACAACTATATAGGACATTCGGGAAGGGAGTTCTTCGATGTTTGATAGAGAAGCGCCATCAGCATATGTAGGTCAGCTGTTGCGGCAATTGCGGGAAGAGCGGGGCATGTCTCTACGCGAGCTTAGCCGGATAAGTGGGCTATCAGCCAATGCCTTGAGCATGAGCGAAAGGGGGCTTTCTTCTCCATCGGTCAGTACACTCTATCGCCTGACTGATGCGCTGGGCGTCCCCATCACCGCCTTATTTCGCCAGGATCAAGCCCAAGAGCCGATTGTTTTTCGATCGGTCACCAACCGCGCGCGCGTGCCATTTCCATTGGGGGTTTGGGAGGGATTGGGTGGGGAAGCCTTCACCGGCAGGATGCAACCCTTCATACTGACGTTGGAAAGTGGCGCTACGAGTGGCAAGGAAAAAATCGTCCACACCGGACATGAGTTTGTCATGTGCCTTCGAGGCAAGCTCGATTATGAAGTGGAAGGCAATTTCTACACGATGGAAGCTGGAGATAGCCTGCTTTTCGCCGCCCGCCTGACCCACCGCTGGCGGAATCCCGGCAAGACAGTCACTAACGCGGTCATTGTCTTATCCGGCTATGAAGAATACGAACGACCCGGCATTTTTCACTACCCCAACGAAACCTAGATCGATTCCCCTCCCATATTTCTTGTAGCTGCGGGCTTTATGTAACCTTTTTTTGGTTGCGCCCGATCGCCTAATTTTTCCTGTAGGGGCACCTAGTCTGGTCTGATCTCAGAACGGAGGGTATGGATTTGGTCAAAACGCATTTATGCTCGACCCCTGCACACAGCGACAATCCATCCAATTCTCCCCCCGATCATTGGTGGATAAAATAAGGTGGGAATTTTGAAAACCTATACACCCAAACAGAATCATACCCAAAATGCTCATCTAATCACTTCTCGTTTCGAGTATTGATATGGAAACTATAATAGACTAAAATATATATACTCACCCCAAAAATCTATTCAACATAGGAGGCAGTATGACACCCCTTATCGCATTGGTCATTGGCTTGCTCGTCGGTTGGCTTGCAGAATGGGTCATCGACTGGATTTATTGGCGCAGGCGCTTGGCGGCTCTTCAGGCGGAGCGTGATCAGGCCAGAGCCGAGCTGTCGGCGGCGAGGCTGGCGCAAAAAGATAAGGAAAGGCAGTTAACTACTCTGAAAGGCGAGTTCGCAACCTTGCAGCAGAAGACCACTGGTTTGGAAGCGGATAAAGTAACCCTGAGCCAGCAGCTTTCAGCATTGGCGGGTGAAAAATCATCCCTGGCGGCACAATTAGAGGCTTGTCAGGCTGCCCTCAGTTCGGCGAAATCTGCCTCGGTGGTTATTCCGCCGGCGATACCAACCGCGACCCCATTGCCAGCCGTAGCTGTTATGGAAAAGCCAGCTGGTCGGATAGTCGAGCCAGCATCGATCAAGCCGGACGATCTGATAATCATCAAGGGGATTGGTCCGGTCATAAACCGCAAGCTCAATCAGGCAGGCATCTATACTTTCAAGCAGCTTGCTGCCATCACTCCTGCCCGCCTGCGCGAGATTGTCGGGGAAGTGATCCAGCGACTGGCTGATGAGGAGACGATTCTCGCCCAGGCTAGGGATCTGGCAACCAGGCAATAGGATGGTGACTAAAATGAACAATACACCACTCCGTTGGATCGGTTACGATACATTGAAGCTGATCGTCACCGTGGTTTTGCTGATTATTTTAATCTGGCAGCTGCTGTAAGTTAGCGCTTCGGCTTCGACCTCTCCCATAGTCAATCTACCTATGGTCACTAACCTGACAACCGCCCAGCTGAAACCGCTGACGTCCGCTCCCAGCCCCCCATTGAGAGCAAATTCACTCTCCTTTGCAACGTCTAATCTGGCGCTGACAGCTGATCTACAACCTACCCTTAATACGCCACCCCACCGGCATTCTTTTCCATGCCGACCGCCGGGCAGACGCTATCCCTTACCTACGAGTCTCGGCTGAGGTGGCCTGTCCCCACTCCAAAGGTGTCCAGTCGGAGCACTATGGGATCATCGGCTGGGGGATCTGGCGTGGCCAAGAAATCGAAAGATGGGGAGACGGCATCCGCCTGCTCGACGAGTGGGGATTCTTCACCCGGCCTGAACCGCGCCTGACCCATATTCGATGGGTGCGACCCATTGAATCCTTGGTCAGGACGCAGCGCATCTACCACTTCCGCCTTGGAAAGGCAGCTGAGTGAAAATGCCTTTTATTTACAGACAATAAGGAGAACTTCTTTTATTTTTGCTTTGATGTACATAGGGTTTACAATATTGCTAGAGTCTTTAGAACCAATTGTTGGGTGGCTGAGGCGTTACCCTTACAGGAACCAGAAATTGGTATCGAACTCGTCACAAGGTAAGTATTGTATTCATTCCAGGCTCGTTTTGTAAGAGAAGCATCATAAAAATGAGAAACCTACGGACTAAATGGAGACATGCATGAATGTAAATGAAATCCAGTCAAAAACCATACTCTCCACCTCAAAGGTTTATGACTATGTAATCAATCCTTATGTAGGTTGTCAACACGCATGCTCTTATTGCTATGCTCGCTTTATGAAAAGGTTCAGCGGGCATAAAGAGCCTTGGGGCAAATTTGTCGATGTAAAAATCAATGCTGCTGATTTATTGCGATCGGAGATAAACAAAAAAAAGCGAGCAAAAGTATGGATTAGCGGAGTATGTGACCCTTATCAGCCTTTGGAGGCAAAATATAAGTTAACCCGGAAATGTCTGGAAATACTGGCTCAAAATGACTGGCCGGTGATCATTCAAACCCGGTCCCCGTTAGTCCTTCGGGACGTGAATATTCTCAAAGAAGCAAGAAACTTTGAAGTCGGGCTTACGATCACGACTGCGGATGACAACATCAGAAAAATGTTTGAATCCAGTGCACCGTCGGTAATGGAGCGGCTAAGAACACTCGATGAATTACATCGGTCGGGTATTAAAACTTATGCCATGATTGCTCCCATCCTTCCTGGAGCCGAAGGTTTAGTAAAAACTCTGAGTGGGAAGGTTGACTACATCTTGGTTGATCGCATGAATTATAACTACGCTGACTGGGTTTATACGAAAAATGGATTGGAAGATAAACTCTCGGATGATTTTTTCCTCGCGACAGGTCGCGAGATTGCTTCAGAATGTGAGAAATTGGGAATCCCCTGTCAGATAACCTTTTAAAACAATCTTTGTTGAACTCGATGCCATAGAGACCAGGTATTATTAAGGATACTCCACTGGAATATGTGGCACAATATAGTAAGAGTCCGTAGAATCAATCGTTGTTTGGTTGTTTAGGGCTAGAATTTGAATGATATTGGAGATGATATGGTAAATCTACGCGTATGTTTAGCGGGAGCAACAGGGTGGGCAGGGTCAGAACTTTCTCGAGGAGTATTTGATGCTTCCGATATGGAGCTTGTCGCCGCCATTTCCAGGAGCCATGCGGGACAAATTCTTGGAGAAGCGATTGGTATTGAACGACTCACTGCGCCTGTTTTCGCAACAGTGGAAGATGCGCTCAAAACCAAACCCGATGTTTTCGTTGAATACACAAAACCAGATGTAGCTAAGGCTCATGTTTTATCTGCACTCAAGAGCGGCGCTCATGTTGTAATCGGTACGTCTGGGCTGAGTAATGAAACCTATCAAGAGATAAACGAGATTGCACTAGAAGTCAAACGTGGGGTTTTAGCAGTGGGAAATTTTGCTCTCACCGTTGTTCTCCTTCAGAAATTTGCCGAAATGGCAGCTAAGTATATTCCTCACTGGGAGATAATTGACTATGCCCATTCCGACAAGAAAGATGCTCCTAGCGGAACGGCACGCGAGTTAGCAAATCGACTTTCTACTATTCAAGAGTCACATCTAGATGTTCCCCTGGATGAAATAGAAGGTCTAAAAGAGAGTCGAGGTGTTCGATTGCATGGTTCCCAGGTCCACTCAATTCGTCTTCCAGGATATGTGATTTCAATCGATATAATATTTGGAATGCCTGATCAGAAACTAATTTTGCGTCATGAATCAGGCTCAAGTGCAAAGCCTTATGTAGGTGGAGCGCTCTTGGCTATTCGTGAAGTAAGAAAACTAGTCGGTCTTCACCGCGGGCTTGACAGTGTGATGGAATTCTAAGAAATCACTGCCTAACAAGGCATGCATGAGGCGCCTGGGATTCTGTTGAATTTGCACGCCTTTCAAGGAAATTACAGCGCTTTACAGGCATTTTCCGCGCTCAAGAAGAATCCTACTCCAACACTGCGAAGTATCTTAGAGGGCGTCAGCAACATGAGGTAAGAACCATCGATTAATATCCCCCAATGTTATCTTTTAGTCGATCAACCCCCTTATCAGAGGAGGCATTTACAGAAACAGTGGCTAGGGTTTGAAAGCCTAGTCATCCCGTGATTTTTGTATATGAGAAGTACTGTCTTTCACCTCCCATAATCGGAAAATGACTTCGAATACGCAGTATAATCGTTTATCAGGCAATTGCAGAGTCCAGGACATTCCTCAGCTTGAGGAGAACAAACGGCGCTTGGACAAATCCAAAGTAGATCGTACCAGGAGGGAAGGATTATGACAGAACCACTTGATGCAATAACAGCATTCCATAATGCTTTTCGACGCGACATGAGCATGATCGACGCTGCCGCGCTCGAAACTGCGCGCGGCAAACCGGGGCTTGCACCGACGGTCGAGCGCTTTCGTTTTTTTAACGAGGTGCTGGTTTGGCACGCTAATGGAGAGGAACTCGCCATATTCCCCGCGCTTGAAATCGTTGCGCCTTTGGTCGCTGAAGCGTATATTAGAGATCACCGAGGTCTGGATGCTGCATTCGACGCAATGAGCATGGCAGTGTCTGCAGGCGACGTATTGCAGACTGCGCGTGCCTCTGCGGCATTCAAGTTCCATCTCGACATCCACTTGGGTAAGGAAGATGCTCACTTGTATCGCCTTATCAGGGAGCGTGTGCCCGTACCCGAGCAGGTTAAGGCATTAGGTATCATGTCAAGCACTGTGCCACAAGACCGCTTCCCGGAAGTGATCGCATGGATGTTCCCCTTATTGGGCGATGACGACCGAGAGAACATGACCCGTATCTGGCAATTGGTGATGCCGCCTCCAGTTTTCGAGAATGTCAAGCCTCTCATCCACAAGGCAATCGGCAATGATTGGGCTGAGCTGACACGGCGGATCCCTACGTTGGCGTAAGCTATATCCCATAAACAACAAACGTGATTTTGGTCCTGAGCCGTGAGTGGTTTCACGGCTTTTTGATTTCCAGTTGTAGGATTGTTAATATGGGTGCAATACCCCCTATTTAGTCACGTGACTACCTTACAAGTGATGATTAAAGTGTTAATAAAAATTGTATATTGCTTATTAAGGGTTTTTTCTGTATACTGGATACTACTATAGATATAAGCGTAATTGAATAATACAATAGTAGGCTTAGTAGACTCAGAAGCCTATAAGCTTATGGTTACTTATTCAAAGCTGATCTCTTAATTACCGCCATACTGAATCGGAATCTAATATTTCATAGAGGGGACCATGCCTAATGTCAACGATGAGATGAAAGCATCAGCCGATAATGCAATTCGATCGGCCAAAGAAAGATTTGGACAAGAATTAGACTATTCAGAGCAAAGCATCGTTACGTTAGAAAATCTATTAGGACAGATATATCAGACTTTTTCCAATAATACCAGGGAGGAAGAGACGACTAATGTAATTTCAGATACAGCATTTATTTGGGGTAGTTACCTGGGAGAATATATGTGTCTGAAGTGGGGAGGTACATGGATACTTAATGGTTCAGATCAGCTCGTTTCAATACATAATAATGAATATTCTCCTATCAATTTGGTTTATCAGAAGATGACGGGTCATCCTGAATACAGTTTGGAAAATTATCTGACTGAAACGAAAAGAAAAATATATACATCGGTAATTAATCAACAGCAGTCACAATATCTGTCTGAAAATATTGGTCGGCCAAAAAGCCAATTTTCTATTACACAATCAAAAAAACCAGTGGTTATTGAAAAACATATTTTGTTTACCCTCGCCGGCATTGGAGGGATATTGCTTGCTCTTGTTGCTTTCATAATCGGATTTAGGATGATCAAAACAGGCGGTATACCAGCGTTTGGTTTAATTGCTTCTACTACAAGTTCAAACACGAATAATCCTGTAGAAAAAACCTTGGTTACCACTACTTCATATTCGATAAATAATCGGCACCCAACGGTAACACCATTGCCAACTTATCCTACCTTCCCAACTTTTACAACACGTCCATCCTATACACCGTATCTGACCTATACACAAAAAGCAACATTGACCCCAACCGCTGCGAAAATATCTTTAATTCTCAAATATACGCTCGCCCCAAGGATGTCTCCAACCTCCATTCCCGATAATCCAACTTATACGCCAATACCTCCAACCAATCTGCCATCGCCAACAGCCACCAAACTACCATCACCAACTCCATCCAAAGTATCATCGCCAACAGCAACCCAACTACCATCTCCAACAGCAACCCAACTACCGTTGCCAACTGCAACCAAACTACCATCGCCAACTGCAACGAACCCACCTCCACCAACTGCTACGAACCCACCACCACCAACTGCAACCGAACAACCATCGCCGACTGCCACCGAACTACCTTTGCCAACTAGGACCAAACGACCAAAGCCAACTGCGCCTGGACAACCATCGCCAACTGCAACCGAACTACCACCACCGACAGCAACCGAACTACCACCACCGACAGCAACCGAACTACCACCGCCAACCACAACCGGATCACCATAGCCAACCACAACTGATCTTGAAGCCATTGTATCGGTAAGCCTGCCAATCCCTACGCAGGCTGGTCTTGATATTTTGTAGAAATTTATAGAAACGCGGGCAAATAGCTTCCCACCTCAACAACGTCCTCAAGATTATCCAACATATGAATAATAATATGGCTAAGGTCACAGCAGTAAGATAGTCGGTTAGCTCGCAACTCATACTACATGATCATCCTGTCGTTCTCCTTTGCGAAAAGTACAGACTATCACCTACCTTGTTCGCACTATTAGTACGATACTCCTGAAAGATTGTATAACTTCCCTAGAAGAGATTAGTAAAGTGGTATTGCTTTACGATGTTGCATTGTGAGGAATTATTCTGTATACTGAATATAACAATAGATAAAACTGCAATTGAAAATTACAATTGTAGGAGTATTAGGTCGCAGAGGTTCATAAGCTGTTGAGTCAAAAAAATCACAACTAACCACTTAGTTGGGCGGCTAGAATCTAAGTTTTGACAAAAAAGAGCACAAAATGAACAGCCCTAGCATCTTGCAGAAGATGACTACCGTGGTCGTCGGGTGCTGATTAAATAATGAGCGCGGGGTGCGTTTGATCCCTTGTTTTTCAGTAGTACCTTCGACAGCCTGAAAGGAGGCTTGCGATGAAACTCAAAACGTTGATGATCATTAAAGCTGTTGTATGCTTGTGCCTTGGAGTACCCATTCTCCTCGCGCCGATCTTCTTTTATTCCCTGTTCGGAGCTTCCCTGAATCCGGGAGGTGTTTTCGCAGCCAGGGAATATGGCGCATCGCTAATCGGTAATCTGATGGTCACCTGGTTTGCCAGAAATGCGATCGAATCGGAAGCCCGGCGAGCGATTATCCTTGGTTTGTGCATTTATGACGCAATCGGTTTTGTGGTCACACTGATTGCCCAGATTACCGGCGTGCTGGGTCCACTGGGATGGTTCGCTATGGCAATTTACCTGTTCTTCGCGATAGGATTCGGGTACTTCTTGTTGCCGCAAAAGAAAGTGGCGTAAAAGGCTCCCTGCGCTCATTCCTTGAGCCACTTCGATGATTCTGCGAAATCTGTGGAAGAAATGTCAGTTTGTTTGGTGATACATGCTTACCGAAGATTACATCATGCGGATGATCAACCAGGCGCTGGCGGTTCTCATGATAGCCCTGGGGTTCAAAAGAGCCGGGCAATTCAGTGAGGCGCTGCAATCTTTTGACCAGGCGCTCGAAAGCCTGCTCGGACTAAACGCCCACCTTGCCAAACAGCTCGACGACAGCCTGCTTCTCGAGATGCTCACTTTCCAGGAGAAGCTCGATGTAGACCGGTTGCTGGTGCTGGCCGAAATTTACCGTGAGGAAGCCGAGGTATACACCTTGCAAGGACAGCCTGAAAGCAGCCAGTTCGCTGCCCAGCGCAGCCTGCGCCTCTACCTGGAAGCCGCCCTGGCAAGCGAAGCCAACCCCAACGTCGAGCTCATTCAAAAGATCGAGGCAATGCGCCTCAAGCTCGCCGCCCCCGCCCTGCCTGTCGAAACCCGCCTGGCTTTGCTGGATTATTTCGACCGGCTGCTCGCATCCGGGGAGGATTTCCTTGCCGCAGCCGGCCTTTCTCATCCAGACCTGCTGGCAGCCTTTTCTACTCTCGATAGCCCTGATCTTCATTGATGCTACCCCAGCGCCATGCCGCAGCTACCACCTGACGAGCCTACATCTCTGTAGACGTGGAAACCTCAAGCCCCACCCCCTGCGACTAAAGCCTGCTCTCGATCGGCACCAAAGGAGCTTTCTAAGGCAGTGGGGGATTCCTACCGAGTTTCTTTTGGTCATTGGGAGACATTGTTGCTCCCAATGATTCATCCTGATATAAGTCGACCAATCGGTGAAGGTGATAGACGTAAAGAAAAAGCTCGCCATAAAGGGGCGATCTTAATAGCAAATTCCACATTCACGCCCTCAATAGTTTGCTGGAAAATCAGCTAGTACGCTAACACCGATTTTGACATGAGGTATTTCGCTGTCCTCGCATGCGAGAAGTACTGTTGTTCACCCCCATACTCGCATGTTGGGTGTAATACCCCCAGCCTAATCGCATTCCTACCTTATTCGTGAATAGTAAGGTGATAGAGATAAAGTATATTGCGCTGTATGGGATTATTCTGTATACTGAAGACGACTATAGATAATATCGTAACTGAACAATACAAAAGTAGACATATTCGGTCGGGGAGGTTTATAAGTAGTTGAGCTTCTTCTTGCAAACTAACTTCTTTCTTACAATCCACCTCTAGCAGGAATCTAATATTTATTGGAGGGGATCATGTCTAATATCAATGGTGAGATGAAAGCTGCTGCTGATTATGCTATAAAATCAGCAAAAGAGAAGTTTGGACAAGAATTAGACTATTCAGACCAAAGCATACAGAAGTTAGAAAATCTATTAGAGCAGGCCTATCGGAGTTTTATCAATCTCCCCAAGGATGAAAAGACTGGTAACGCGATTTCCCGAACAGCAAATATCTGGGGTAATTATCTCGGGGAGTTCATGCGTCTTAAGTGGGGCGGCGTATGGATACCGAAAGGCTCAGAGCGGCTCATTTCTATAAATAATATTGAGTTTTCTCCCGTCGGTTGGGTTTATCAGAAGATTACAAGTCATCCAGAATACAGTTTGGAAAATTATCTAATTGATACGAAAAGGATAATATATACATCGGTAATTAATCCACAACAGTCACAATATCTGTCTGAAAATATTGGCCAGGCAAAAAAGCAATTTTCTATTACACAATCAAGAAAACCTGTAGCAATTGATAAACGATTATTATTTACCCTCGCAGGCATTGGAGGGATATTGCTTGTTCTTGTTGCTTTCTTAATCGGATTTAGGACGATCAAAACAGGTCGTATATCAGCGTTTGGTTTATTTACTAACCCTACTAATTCAAACACTGATATTCCTATAGAAAAAACCATAGTTGCCGCAACCTCTTATTCAATAAATACTCGGCGCCCAACGGTAACACCGTTGCCAACTTATCCTACCTTCCCAACTTTTACTCCACATCCATCCTATACGCCATACCTGACCTATACCCAAATAGCAACACTGACACCGACCGAAATGCAAAAGCCTTTTGTTCCCGAGCCTACACTAGCCCCTACAATGTTCCCAACTTCTGTTCCAGTTAATCCTACGATCGAGCCAATTCCTCCAACCAAACTACCATCGCCACCTGCAACCGGACCACCCGTCGTAATTGAATCGTGTGAAATTGATCCATTCAAGGTAGTAGCTGGTCATAATGTAACAATAACTTTCATTGTTCATTTCTCTTCACATACCCCTGGTTATGGATTTGAAGCAATGATCGACCCCAAATACCCTGGGCAAAGCGTTGGTTGTATTGGTATTGACAAAGATGGCGATGGTATGGCCTATTGCAATGGATCATCAGGAATGCTACCAAGTTCGACAATCGTATATGTTATCTTAAGATCATCGGTGGGGGACTGTGTTGCCAGTTATAGTTCTACTCGGTAGACCTGACAATTTCTTTGCGAGCATGCCAAGATATTTGAATGAATTTGTGAAAGCCGCCGCCTTTGCCTTTCGAGTGAACAGCCTGCTCCAGGTCATCCAGCACATGAATAATGGCATTGCTGTGGTTTACGCATGTAAGCTAGTCTGACCTCCTTGTAGCTCATAATCAAATATCATTATCCCGATATTCTCGTTACGATAGGGAAAAGTCATCGCGTATCACTCCTTTTCCCCCGTGTGCACTAAGCGATCATGCTATCCCCATTTATAACAACGCAATTAGCGGAGGAAGGCGATTTGCGGTAAAAACCAAGAAACATAATCAATTGGTTATTGTATTTTCTTAATACTATTCTATAATATAAATGTACATGTCGTTGTATGTGGGCTTTTTACATTACTAAATATTATTCAGACGACATTGGAGCTGCATTGCGAGCCGTTGACGACATGTCAATAGTTTTTTATTGTGCGATAGTTATTGGTATTTTAGGGGTGTATAAAAAGGATTTTGCTTTCAGATATCCTTGTTTGATTGAAATAGGCATTACCAATAAGAAATGGTCTGTTCAGTAGATACCAGATGCTTATGCATCCGACAAATGTGATTATGGAGAAAAAGCAGGTATGTGCGACTGGCAGCCAGGTTCAAACGCCACTAATCTCAAGTCGAAGTCTTATTGAACTTGAAGACCAAACGCAGGATATCTTTCTTTTTTAAGCATGAAATCACAGCTAGCCACTGAGTTGGGCGGGTGTTATATTTCTATCACCCTTTTTCATACAAATATACTCATAAACACGCGGCTGCGGTCAGTATAATCGCCGTGCCGAGAAAGTTCATCCAAAATACTCAGAAAAATTTCTCGGGTTGTGAGATTTATTTGCCTAGGCTCATTGTTGTCTGTAATCAAGCCATTGTCTTTATATTTTCAAATACTGAACTTGCTTACTTAACTTATTAGAAAGGATGGCAGATATGTCCGCAAAACCCAAAAAAAAGGGGTGTATATTTTGGAGCATAATTGTAGTAGTAGTACTAATAATAATAGGAGCGCTTGGGACTTTTTTTAGCGAGGATAATGTTTGAGCAAGAAGTCATCAGAATCTACACGAGCTTGCTTTAGCATGCGAAGGAACAGGCATCTCATCTGCAGCTGAATACAGAAGGGAGTCTGGGATCCATAAAATTGTTCTTTTCAATACGGGGGGTAATCTTAATAAATGGAATAATGATTTACCCACTAATTGGATTCCAGAAGACGTCTCAAAAACTGAGCTTGTCGCTTGCATTGGCGATGAAGAGGAGATGGGGAGACAAACATGCTTATACGAAGGTGGCCATACAATTTCAAGATATCAATCCCATATAAATGCCTATATTGTTATTGCACAAACCGGGGAAGAAATTACACAGGCTGGATTTTTTGGAAGTGATCCAAGAGAGTGCCCTTATGCAACAACTTCATCAGAAAAAGAAATCAAGGGGGTTAGTGTAGAACCGAGTCAAATTCAAACTTGGTTAGCACAATATGTTGATTCAAGCTCATTTGCGATACAGACACCAGCTGCCACCTCTTTCGTATCACCTACACTCACATCCACCGCCACCCCTCGGCCTACTCCCACAAAAATGCCGACATCCACTGCCCCTCCCATACCTGTGGAAGTCACCTTTGACACTATCGGCAATTACCCAACAGGGCAGCAAGTCATCCTCGTTGGGCGTATAGCCCTGATGAGCAGTACCACGTGCACCTTACAAACTTGTGGCCTGCTGCTTGAAAACCCAGCCAAACCATCTCAGAAAATGACCATCTTTGTTACGGTTGGTACTAATCCCAACCAGATGAAACCACTGCCAGATAACTACACCAAGTCTGATATCCAGGTGTATCTCAATGATGGCAGTGTTGCCGTGGTTAATTACCGGATTCGCATTACTGGCAGGGTTTGTACAACCGAATCGAATGAACCTTGCATTTCAGACATCGTTAAAATCGAACTCTTTCAGGTGAAATAGCAGGATACGTGTATGCAAAGCACAAAGGGATACCCGATGTACCCGGAGAGATTGATACTTACAGACGGCTATGGAGGGAAGGCTGTTGAGCCACTAAATCGCAGCTAACCACTTAGAGAGGCTTCCAGCGTCTGTTAATGAGCGACACGAGGATCACCTCCGTCTAAACAATAGTTACAAAGCGATGATCGTCTTTGGGATCAAAAGCGCCAATTATGCCAATTCACAGGAATAGAATCAGTTCTATGATCGAATCGAACAATATAACCAACATCTCTGTGATCGATGGCTTTCCATTCATACATTATGGAGGTGGAAAATGAAAGGAGTAATACTTCCGTTTAGTTCGTAATACATCATACCAAGCATCTGCTGTGCCTGCGGTGCGCCGGCTGGCAGTCATTGGCTCAAACTCAAAACCGGGAGATTGCAGTATGCGGTCAGGACCGACATCACCCTCAAAGTTCCTCTGTGTGCGTCGTGTTCCGAGATGCGCAACATCGGCATCATAGCAATGACTGTCGGAGTACTTGCAGGTCTGGTGGTGAGTGGGGTGCTACTGGCTTACCCTGCATCACTTTGGAGAGCAATTGAAACGCAATGGCTGAGAATCGGCATTCCGATCGTAGTTGTTCTGGTGATCGCATCCATATGCGGGGGAATTAGCCAAACACTGGTTCTCAAGATACTCTATCCCAAAGCTACCCGCCTGAGCACCCGCCTGGCAAACAATAGTGTCGCCGAAATGGCGCTCATTAGGCTAAGGACCTGAACCTCGGGACGGGAGACAGGATGATCTTTTTCTTTGAGAACGATGCCTTCGTAACACAGTTCCAGACCTCGAATGGAGGAATGTTAACATTCAAGCCATAGTTCGGCTGGGGGCATACAAGATGGTTGGGTGTACGTCTCTGAAGGCGCGTTCCCAGGGATTATCGGTTATTGGATGAAAGTGTTTAACATGGCTGGTCCGGGGCAGTCT
>JBAPSY010000242.1:0-11744 GCA_049281855.1 Anaerolineales bacterium | reverse complement strand
AGGTGAGGCCTGTCTCTGTCGAGAGCAGGTCAAGCAGCGCCTGACCCCCTGCAGTAATTTCCTGGGAAGTCGCAGAGGGCTCAAAAGCGACAATGATGGGATTGTCAGCAGTACCTAATTGAGCCGCCTGGGTTGGGGGTGTCGTCGGTGCCGCAGTGGCTGCCGGCGGGTTCGTAGCGGCAGGGGCAGCAGTTGTCGCTGTCGCACACGCAGACATGATAAAGCTGGCGATAACAATGAACACGAGCAAAGTAGAAAGTCTGTTTTTCACAATTCGTCTCCTCTTAAATAATTAATGAAATTGATATTCCTGTTTGTGGGTCGTTTAGATGGATTGGGTTAAAACATTGATACAGTGCCACCTCCTTCGTTATCAGATTGAAATTTAGGCTTGTAAAGATCGAAATGCATCGGTGGCAACCGATTAAAAACCATCCTACATTTTACACCCAATAAGCCAGTTATTTAGAGACTCCTGAAATATTTTAAGGTTAGAAAATGACTCTCTTGTTGGGTGAGGATCCCTTGGGGCGATCTATCCTCTTTTGTACTGAACAGGGGGTGTATTCGGTTGCTAATTTTGGAAATCCTCCCCTGCACCTCAACATTTTCTCAGGGTATAGGGTCAGGTTGCGCTTTTTTTAATTCCCGCCAGCTTCTTTGCCAATTGTTGTTTGAATTCCAACTGCATCTGGCGCTGGATCTGGATCCGTTGTGCCTGCGGTGAGCCTGCCCCATGCAATGACTCGGTCAGGTACCCCACCGCGTTCCGCCCGAGCGTCAGGTTCTCGATCAACCTCAGAATACGCATGCGGTCCTCGGTTGGTACATCCTCGCGTCCCTTGAGATACTTCTCAAGTAGCGGACCAATCTCATAGTGGCGATAATCCGCTTCGGACGGCAGCGTTACCAACAAACCCCCCGCCAAATCTTGTGCCAGACGAGCCATCTCATAGGTAATCCTGGTCACCTGCTGCTTGCACACGTTTGCCAGCAGCTCATCGCACAGGTACGCCCCCGACGACGTGGCGTGGCTTTGGTAGGAGGCAGCAATCCCGGTGGCGTAGATCGTCTCATTGAGGTGGGTCATCTCCACCAGCTTATCTCGGATGTGCGATGCCCGCTCCACCCCGTTATATTCCGCCACCGTCGCTGCCGCCCCGATGAGTACATCTCCCACCCCTGCTTTGCAAACGTAGCTGCGCCGGTGGAAGGCAGTGAAGCGCTCAACCAGCATAGCACTATATTCAAATTCACCATTCATGAAGATTAATTCATTGGGGATAAAGGCATCCTCAAAGATGATCAACGCCTCCTGCCCGCTGAATTCAGCGTTTCCCGCCTCGATCTCACCTTCCAGGCTGCGCGTGTCACACGATTGCCTGCCGACAATGTAGGTGATGCCTTCCGCATCCGCTGGCAGTGCACCTACAATGGCATAGTCCACCTCATCTTGTTCAAGGCGCAGGGTCGGCATAACGATCAGCCAGTGCGAATTGATGCAACCCGTCTGGTGAGCTTTCGCACCTCGGATGGTTACCCCTTCCGGCGTACGCTTGCTGACGTGTAGGTACAGGTCTGGGTCAGCCTGCTCTGAGGGGGATTTACTGCGGTCGCCCTTCACATCCGTCATCGCCCCACCGATAACGTAATTATGATGCTGCATCTCTTTGATAAACGCCTTCAGTCTGGCATGGTAAGGTGTACCATGCCTGGTATCGATCTCGTAGGTCACGGAGAAAAGCGCATTTAGTGCGTCCATACCAACGCAACGCTGGAAGCACGTTCCAGTGAGCTGACCCAGCCGCCGCTGCATCTTGTTTTGGAGCACAACCTCCTCAGCACTTGCGGCGATGTGTAAAAATCGGTTCACCTTTTCACCTGTATAAGGTGAGGACACCGTCGCCAGCTCTGGGTCTTCAAGCGCCAGGTCATAAGTCTTCGACATCGCATTGACCGAGGGGCGCATCATCGGGTGATCGACTGGATCGTCCACCCGCTCACCCATCAGGTAAACCTTGAGCTTCCGCCCTCGCAGGCTGTGAATATAATCATCACTCGTAAGGATATTACTCGGAATCTTCTCGTTTGGACTATCTATACTCATATTCTGCCTCCGACATCAGGAATCATTCATCGAATTTATTAAACCCACCCAAGAATGGATTTATGTGCAGGTATTTTGAAATTTAAGAGTTTATGCATGAGGTTCGTGAAGCATCAAACGAAGGAATTTATATCCCAAGGCTCGTATGGTGTCTGGATGGAGACAACCCTTCAGCTTTACACTTTTTACAACCCGGATCAAGCTGGAATCAGTCGTCATGCCTCCATAATGTTCCTATCCAGGCTCCCAACCTGGCAGTGTAGAGTGTGACAGGATAGGAGTTACTCAGCAGGAGAAGGAAAATGGCGGGTAGCAGACTGGCGCTGCCCACAAGCGTGTTTATGAAGATGAATGCGATGGCATACACTAGCATAAACAACCCACTAAAAAATATCAGGCGCCGATATGCCAGGATGAGATGAACCAGATAAATTTCAAGCCTTTCACGCCTCAACCGCCGCCGATAGGACATATTTTCTACCTCGCCAGGCATCTTTCCTTATGAGATCCCAATCTGTCTATTTGGCGGAAACCATGCTAATATCTTATAACTTCTCTCATTACCAAAACCCAGCTTGCGAGCAATTTTCAATGAGCTAATATTGAGCTTGACGCAATCCCAGTATGTTGAGCAGCCCAGCTCATCGCACCACCTGAGCAAATGAGCTGTGACAATGGTACCGAACCCTTGCCCACGGTACGGCCGCTCGGTGACCACCCCAACCTCCCGCACACCTCCTACGTCCATATCCGCACCTGCCTCACACACGAACTCCTCCCCATGCAGGATGCACACATCCATTCCTTTCTCCAAGTAAGACTCAAGGCTGCCATAGCGGAACAGGCTTTCGTCCAGCCGGGGGCTTTTCTCAATTAAATCCCGTCCCATGCGGTGTGCCTCAAACCCGGGGGGGAGTTTCAAATACGCCGATAAATCACTTCCACCACCTTGCCGGTCCAGCTCAATGCACTCTGCCCCCGCATCCGGGTTTGAGGGGAACAGCCTCACCTCCGGGTCGCCATCGCGGAAATCCAGTGCAACAGTACCTTCCTGCCTCAGAATCTCCACCATCTGCTGCAGCACCTGCCTGTCCTTCACCCCACCCTGGTACAGCGTACCATCATCCTTCTCCCACACATATCCGAGCTTCGGGTGTTCGAGGTCATCAATGAAAATCCTGCCTGCATTCCCACCTCCCAAGACTGCATAGCAGCGTACCGCCGTTGGCATCTTGCAATCGAATAATGACTTATGTGCTGGTGTGACCTGAGTCGGTAGGATCTCGATCATAGGTTGCACCTTCAGGCGGTCATACATCCAACCCGTTTCGCCCCAGGAGTCCGAGTGCCAAGGATAACTCCCCTCGGTGGTGAATTTCATGTTCCAGCACATGCCAGATGATCCAGCGTAAGGTGAATGCCTGACCTTCTGGGGTTTTATATACTGTATCCAGGTCGCACTCGTCCAAACTGTCGAGGAAGGCTATCGTCTTTTTTCGGGTGCCCTCCAGCACATCTTCGATGGCTGGTTTGGTTGGGTGGTCAGTAAAGTCATAGTATTTCCACTGTTCAATCTCTTGTCTGACTACCCAATGTAGCCAATAATTCTCACAATCCGCAATATGCAGCATGATTTGCCCGGCAGACCACGATCCTTTGAATGGTACAAACGTAAGCTCATCCTCGTTGAACATATCAATTGTTGCAACCAGGTCTGCACGCACCTGTTCCCAGTGGCTGAATATTTGGCTAGGCTTCATCGTATTTCTCCATCATAATCACATTTCGCTTTATTATACATTCCTGAGATGCGGTGCATTTCCATTCGACCACAAATTAAGTGTTTAACAACCAACCCACTACCCTCGCATTTTCAGAATGGATATTCAGCTGGAGGGTTTTATTATCCTTCAATGCCTAACCACATAATGCATAATTCCATCACATTCCTGATGGTGCTTACAATTCTACCCTTTGGTGCTATAAGCAAAGAGCTATTTTTCAAATGCATCATAAACTTCTAATCTTCTTACTCAATTATTCGAGGTCGGCACTTACTCCTGTCCCGAATTCAGCCGTTTTTGCTGTATTCGTAGGAGGCTGGGATGAGAGCTTTTTCGTGTATTCATAGATTTTTATTCGTAAACGGTTCATCCCCCTTCCCCGAACAACGCCTCACCTTGGTCTGGCCTAGATCATCCAACCGTTTTTACCACCTGCCATCGATAAACAATTGTAAGGGTAAGTAATAGCGTGGCTACCAGGAATGACACCGTGATCACAATGGTGAATAATCCCTGCGCCACACATTCTCCAACCACATCAAATAAGGCCAGACCGATCAGCAGGTTGGTCACCCAATTCCTTTTGCTGAGCATCCCCCACAGGCTCAGTATAAAAAGGACAGCCACGATCCCTCCGAGCACCATCAAAACGTCCGGGTTTACCACCACGCTCGAACGGATATCATTCCAGTTATTGTAAAACGCCAGGGTTACAAAAATATGCTGGATGATCTTTTCAAAGATCAGAATAATGATGAGAGTTCTAATCCAGGATTTCTGCCTGGTTTTGACAGCTTGGTTTGGTTCAATGCGATTATCCATATGCCCTTTTAACCGAGTGATTGGGTCGAGGGCGATTTTTTTCTCCTGAAACCTTATATCTCTCCCACACCTCGCCCAAATTGTCCTTCATCTGGTTGGGTTTTGTCTCCCATGATTCCGGGGGATCGGAAGGGGTTTAACCATGACTGCCCACAAGCGCCCATCTATCCCCTTTAAATGGCTCATTATTCCTCTCCTCCACCCTGTATCAATTAAGGATGGATTCCTACGGGTGATCATCAGCGGCAAATAGACCGCCACAGACCCCGGGATGAGGATGGTGAAGAGCAGGTTTTTAAGCAAGAGCTTCATTAAGCCGGATCAGACTCGCTCCACTGATTGTAGTACACCAGTTCTTTTAAATCCTTGCGTGTGCGCATTGATAGTCGTTCAGCTGCAGCCAGTTCATAACTGGCTTCGTGGGGGTATGCCAGAGGGGTCGCCACCACCGCCCGCACGTCTTCCGGGATATGCAGGATCTGCTTCACCTGCGCCTCATTGAACGCTGTCATCAGGTGCGTTACCAGACCCAGGTGGGTGGCTGCCAGCACCATATTCCCAACAGCCAGTCCAACGTCGAACAGGTAATACTCCCTGCCATCCCGGATAACATCGTCCAATGCCCGGGCGCAGACAATCAAGATCACCGGTGCGTCGATGATCACCTGGTTGGATTCCGAGAATGCTTGGGTGAGCTGCTCCACTACCTGCCGCTCCTGCACGACGATGAAACGCCAGGGCTGGTTATTGCGTGCCGAGGCTGCCAGCCTCCCCGCCTCCAGGATGGTGTTGAGCTTCTCTGGCTCGATCACTCGATTAGATATATGTGCCTTAAGACTGCACCGCAGACGAATGGTATCTAGAGTTTCCATGATGTCTCCTTGAATGTCTATTTATAGTCCTTATTAGTCCGGTAGCGTTCAAAGGCGGTTAATCCATTGCTCTAGATACCAGTACTCCACCAGATTTTGGGGAGCGTTAGCTAAAATCTACCCTGCCGCCTGGTATGCCCGACGCACCCAGCTCACTACGATCTCATCGACCTGATCAGCATTGGTAAGCCGTACCTTGTAATTACACATGCTTCCAGCTGGTTGTTCAACCAGGCGTACGTCAGTTTCTAGATTTTTAACATTGATGCCCAATTCAAACTGGGTATTGCTAGCTGGTCCAAGCATGGCAAATTGCCGCTTGCGCCGAAGGCTGACATACCCCTTCTTGGGTGCAATTTCAAACTCGCCAAATTGCTGGATAGAGCTGATCAACTTCTCGTGGATGGGTCGCAGGCTGACTTTTGGACCACTGTAAATATCATCCAGCACGTCTGCAGTCGAGAGTCCCTTCTCTTTGGCTGCAATCTCCACGTCTGTTTTGAGCACAAAATGTACCAGATTGGTGGCGTCTCCAAAGCCCAGACCTAACTTTTCCATTAGCATATTGCGGAGCTCACCATGTTTGCTCAATCCGCTGGATTGGATCAGGATGGTTAATTCATCCAGTGATTTGCCGGTTTTTTTCTGGATGTTCGCTATCTGGGTTGCTTTTGCTCGTTCTACGCTGCTCATGGATTCTCACTTTTAGGAATGTTCAAAGACGGAATAAGCTGGTCAATGAATTTTTTATAACAATGCCTTTAATAACAGCTCAAAGGTCAAATTACCCGCTAGCTCAAATGACACCTCGCGTAGAATGGTCGCCATCAAAGGCCAGTATTGCTTCTTGACCTTTGACATCAAACCTTTCTCGGGTTCATCCAGATTCATGCGTCCGGATTGGAACCATTCGGTTACAGTTGTCTGCGAGGCTTCTTCATCCGGTCCAGCCGCCATCTCCCGTGTGATCCAGCCTTCCAGGCTGCTCGAGAGCAGGGCATAACAGCCAGAATCACCGTTCTGCTCCCTCAGCAGGCCGCGCTTGATGAGATGCTCAGCATCCATGGCAGCTCGCGGGTACAACTTAACCAGGCGCTCCATGAAAGGAGGTTCTTTCTTCCCCTGCTTACCTCGGCAGAGCATGATGGTGGAAATCAGGGTGATCTTCTCACTCTCGGTGCATCGTCCCCACAGATAGCTAAAGTGAGGCGCAGCCTGCTGCTCAAACTGCTTAATAACCCAATGCTCCAGTCCCTCAGCTGAGAGACCTTGCTCTATCCCATCGAAGAGATAGTATCCGGCTACCTGGGTGAAGAGTGGATGCCCGCCACCTAAACGCCAGGCAAGCTCATGCTCCTTCGGATCGAATGTCACACCCGATTCACGCGTGTACTTTTCCAGAAGCTCATCCACCTCCATCTGCTTGAACAATCGCAAGACAATATTGGCAAAGATATTGAAGAATGGTGAGCCCTTGATCTCTTCCGAGTGGCACAGATCGATCAGTTCTCGGCGGGTGGCAGTGACCAGCGGTAAATTGTGGTGGATAGCCAGGGCACGCAGCCCCCCGAAAAAATCCGCTCCGAAATTGGGGTTCTGTGTGACGTATTCGAACTCATCCAGCAGCAGCACCACACACAGACCCGCCTCTGTGATCGCTTCACACAAATCTTCCAGGTCGAACAGCTCGTAAGTGTTGTCCTTTTGTATGGCCTCGATCTGGGCACGCAGAGTGGGGTTTGATATTGACCGCGCCATGCGGGTGATCACTCGGCTCCAGAAACGCTGAGGGGTGATATCGATCAGTCCCTGGAAGTCTATATAGATCAAGCAAAAGCGATCCGGCACCAGCCCCAGCAGGTTGGCAGACGATTTATCTGCCAGGTGCATCAGTAGGGAGGTCTTCCCGATCCGCCGCTCTCCAACGATGGACGTGCTCTCGTGAGCGCTGGAAAGCAGGCGGTTGACCACCTGGCGCAGCTCTTCCTGCCGGCCGATGAAGCGCCCGGGCTCACGGATTGGGTTGCCAAATGTAAATGGATTTTGAGTCATTTTTTTATTTGCCCAGGTCCCAGAACCTAATTAGATAAACATCAGCCCTTGCATACAGATTTTCTTTTTCCCGGATCACCAGCTCATTCCAGGTGCCTGCCCCCGAGCGGTCAATATCAGCACTGCCGAGGTAGACCTGGTTCATGAAAACACGCACCTGGTCAGCCTCCGCTACAACTATGATCGTCACACCATTCTCTTCTGAGGTGAGCGTCGTCGTTCCAGATGACAGCAATTCCCACTGCTGAGTTTCCCCCTTATTAATCCACCATGAACCGGTTTTGGGAGAATAAGAAAATTCAAGCCGATCTTTTGTAGTGGTATCCTGCCCTAGGAACCAGGCCAGAGAGGCTGAATCAGGCATATCACGGGGGACGAAAGACACTTCCAGGGCAATATTTTTCCCTTGGAAATCATCTCGGGTCAGTCCGGTCTCACCACCGTTGGTGAACAGCACAGCTCTACCTTCCTCGTATTTCTCATTTTCCGTCGGGTTTAATTGGAGGCCTTCATTGCCATTAAAATTATCGATCACAACGGTTTCAGGTCGGGCGGTGATCCAATCACTTGTCGTCCACTCCACCGCGTCCAGGTTCCAGAATCGGGTTTTTAAAATATCCACCTGAGCAGACTCGAATCCATTACTCCTGACCGACCAGAAGTTCATTGTCCCTGCTCTCGAACGGTCACTTTCAACCGAACCCAAGTATGCTTCTCCATAGAATGCGCTCACCCAGTTTCCGTCCACCACGACCATGATATCGCTAATATTATCTTGTGGAGTGGTCTGCGTCCAACCTGATAATATCACCTTTGATTGTTGGTTTTCCTCCTTGAAGATTTGCCATTGACCGGTTATAGGGAAATATTCAAACGAGAGCATACCTTCGGTTTCTCCAGTGGATTGCTTCCCCATGAACCATACCAGAGAAGCAGTATCGAGAAAAGAACGCGGGCTGAAAGTCACTTCCATGGCGATATTGGTGCCTTGTAAATCATCTCGGGATAAGTATGTCTCACCACCATTTGCGAATAGTACAGCCCTGCCATTCTCGAATTTCTCATTTTCCAGCGGGTTGAACTGCCAGCCTTCACCACCTGTAAAATTATCTGCGGCAAACGTCGGGGCGCTTTCGGTAACCCAATCGCTTCTCATCCATTCTGGTACGCCCAAGTCCCAGAAGTGCCAGTTATCAATGTCCAGGGTAGCTTCCCCGGCAGTAGTATGGTCTAACCCAAAACAGTTTAAATTTCCAAATATATTGACATTGTTCTGTGTGAATAATAGTTGATTGTCCCAATACACCCATAAGGTTTCGTTCAGCGTCACAATCCCCAGCTCATACCAGCGTCCAGTCTCGAATGCTTCGAGCGTTCCTTTTTGGACTTCTGTGTATTTTCCATTAGGATAGGTCAATACCATCAGAAGCCATGTACCTTTGGATGGATTAATCGTCAGTTGATATCCAGTGACTTGATCCACATACGGAGATGTAGTCGCCCGCATGGTATAGACGAAATTCTCATCTCCGGTAAGACCCCCAAAGCGCAAATCCACCTGCAGTAGATAATTTATTTTGGGGAGAGTCACTTTACCAATCGGGAAAACATTATTAAGCCGCAAGGCACCATCCAGTAGGGTGGCTTCTTTTGCACCGTCATCCGCATTCCAATACTCCCCGAGGGTTGTACCAGAAAAATCGTCTTGCATATTGGGGGCTTTACCACCGGTCATTTTGTTGATCATTTCTGACAGGGAGGTACTTCCCTCTCCGCTTGCCGGCGCCGCTGTGCCCAGGTCCCAGAATCTGATTAAATAAACATCTACCCGTGCCCACAGATTTTCTTTATTTCGGACGACCAGCTCATTCCAGGTCCCTGCTCCCGAGCGGTCGATATCTGCACGTCCGAGGTAGACCTGGTTCATGAAAACACGCACACGGTCAGCCTCCGCCACGACCATGATCTTCACAGCATTCTCTGCTGGGTTTGTCTGTGTCGTACCTGAAGACAGCACGATCCATTGTTGGTTTTCAACCTTACAAATCTCCCATGCACCAGTTTTGGGGGAGTAATTGAACTCGAGTCTATCACTATTGGAATCCTGACCCAGGAACCAGACCAGATAGGCAGAATCAGGCATATCACGGGTGACGAAAGAGACTTCCAAGGCTATATTTTCCCCCATAAGATCATCCCGAGTCAATCCGGTTTCACCACCAATAGTCCATAGTACTGCCCTGCCATCCACGTATCGCTCATTTTCTGCTGGGCTGAACTGCAGGCCTTCGTTGCCCGTAAAACTATCGATTAAAACCGTTTCTGGGCGCGATGTGATCCAATCACTAGTCTTCCACTCCACCGCGTCCAGGTTCCAGAATCGGATTTTTAATATGTCAACCTGAGCGAACGGAGCTCCATTACTCCTGATATTCAGACTATTCCAAATTCCTGCTCCTGAGAAACTACTTTCAACAGAACCCAAGAAGGTGCCTCCTAAGAATGCACTTATACGATCTCCGTTTATAACAACCATGATCGTATCCATAGTATCTTTCGGGATGGTCTGTGTCGAGCCTGACGCTAGCTTAATCCCATCTCCATTATCGACCTTAACGATCTGCCATAAACCAGTTCCAGGGAAATATTCAAAATATATGAACATTTCATTTATAGTGGTATTTACTCTCAAGAACCATGCGAGAGATGCAGAATCAGGCATATCCCGGGGGATGAAAGTCGCTTCCATCGCGACGTTAGTACCCTGGAAATCTTCTCTGGAAAAGAAGGTGTCATTTCCATTTGTGAACAGCACCGCCCTGCCATTTTCGAATTTCTCATTTTCCACCGGGTTAAATCGCCAACCTTCGCCACCAGTAAAATTATCCACCCCGACCGTTGGGGTGATCTCGGTAATCCAATCGCTTCTCATCCATTCCGGTACGCCTAGGTCCCAGAAGCGCCAGTTATCAATATCAAGTGTAGCCTTTCCAGCCGTCGAAGGGTCTATCCCAAAGTGATTTAAAGTCCCAAACAGGTGGATATTGTCTTGGCTGAGAAGTAACTTATCGTCCCAATACACCTGTATGGTTTCATTATCAACAACTACGCCCAGCTCGTACCAACGACCAGCTTCTATTACTTTAAAATTTCCTTTCTGGATCTCTGCATATTGCCCATAAGGGTCCGTGATTTCCATCAGTTCCCACACACCTTTGGCTGGCCAAACATTCAGATGATATTCCGTGCCGTACTTCCCGTTTTGGAATTCGGTAATGCGTAAGCCGTAAACAAAAATCTCATTTTCAGAAAGCTTATCAAAGCGCAAATCGACCTGTAGGAGATAATTCATCCTTTTTAGCACATCGTCTCCAACCAATGCTTCGTTATTAAGGCGCAGGGCACCATCCTGGAGTGTTGCTGACTTAGCGCCCTTATCATTATTCCAATATTCCTGGAGGGATGCACTCGAAAAATCGTCCTCTACATCGGGGGCTTTGCCACCGGTCATCTTATCGATCGCCCCGGTGAGGGTATTAAATTCCCAGCCAGTAGCGGTCATTGTGGGAGGTGGTGAATCTTGGGCTGCGCTTGCTGTAGCTTGTGGAATACCGATAGCTGCCTGCGTCGCAATGGGTGTTTTTGACTGCCCGATTCCTGCTAGAAGTGTGCTCAATCGTGACCATTGCGTGGCTACTCCAATGATCACCACCACCAGGATCAATGCCGGGACTGCCCAGTGCCACCAGCGTGCAGGCAACTTTGGCAGCTTGGGTAGCTTTAGCTCCCGTTTTGGTCGCGCCTTCAAGCATTCCACCAGGAGCGAAGCCGCATCCTTATACCCGGCATCCTGGACGATCACACCCTGTAGCAGGGCGATCGCCTGACTATAACGCCTTTCTTTGATTGCAGCCTGCGCCTGGACGTAATCACTGGCCATCTTTTGCCCGCGACGAGCCACCTGCAAAGATTGGCGCACATTTTCTTCATCCTCCGGGCGCAGCCTCAGGCAGGCTTCCCAATCATGAACAGCTTCATCCCAGCGCTGATTGTGCTCCATTTCCAGGGCATGGGCACGCAGGCTGGAAATCTGCGCCAGGCGGGGGC
>JBAPSY010000241.1:0-4035 GCA_049281855.1 Anaerolineales bacterium | reverse complement strand
AGGGCATGCAGGAATGGGTCATTGGCTAAAGGATGTAAGGAAACGATCATGTCTGCTGGATATTTGTTGATCACCTTGCGTAGTGACCGGCGCACATATGGATAGGAGCTTTCAACGATCAGCCTGGCCCGGCGGGTTCCATTGCTTATCCGGTAGCTAAACCCCCAGACTTCGGGGAAGCGGACCATATATGGGTACCATTTGGGTAGATAGTTGAGTGGTCGTGGGGCGATATCCAGGAAGATATCCACCATCTGGGTGGTGAATCTGTCGTCAAACTCGAGATGCAGGGCTTCGATGATGGCTTCTGTTGCACTGCGGTGGCCGCCGCCTGTGTCTGAAAAAAGAAACAGGATATGAGGACGTTTGGAAGGATGATTATCCATTGGGTCAGGCAGGGGCATCAGAGTGGGGTGAGATGGACTTCACTCTGCGGGCAAGCTGGCGGCGAGGCAATAAGACCCGTCGCCCGCAGTTCAAACATTCCAGGCCTATATCTGCACCTAACCGGACGACCTTCCATTCATAGCTTCCGCAGGGGTGCGGCTTTCGCAGACGAAGGACATCATCCAGCCGTAAATCGGGCAGCATGAGGGCATTATAACACGCAGCCGAAATATCACTGGATGGTATAATCCTTGCCTAAGGAGATTCCCTGTGTCACTTGGTTTTCTACCTTCTCTGCCTCAGCTGATCACCTACGTTGTCATTTTACTTACAGCCTTTCCGGTGCATGAGTTCGCACATGCCTGGACGGCTGATTACTTTGGTGATAACACCCCGCGCGCCAATGGTCGACTGACCCTCAACCCATTGGCACATCTGGACCCCATTGGCACGCTACTGATGATCGTAGCCGGCTTCGGATGGGCAAAACCAGTGCCCATCAACCCTTACGTATTGCAGCGGCGCTCACCTGCCGCACCCATGTTGGTTTCGTTGGCAGGACCCATGTCTAATCTATTGATGGCAATCGTAGCCTCTGCGTTCTTCCGGCTGGGATTGGTTTCAACCGGCGATATCAGGGTCGTGTCTGGGGAGATTTTGCCCAATATTCCGCTCTTCCTATTCTTATTTGTAAGTGTCAACTTATGGCTGATGCTGTTCAACCTAATTCCCTTATTTCCTTTGGATGGTGAGAAGGTCTTGGATTATTTCTTACCTCCAGCCGGGGTACGCGTTTTGGAAAGCATTCGCCCTTATGGACCGATGATCCTTATGGTCATCCTATTCGTATTACCTTTAGTAGGTATCGATGTAATTGGTAAAGTCATCCAGCCAGTTTTTACTTTCCTCACGCGGCTGTTGATCGGTGCATAAATTAAGTGGGTGTCCTGTATCGCATACGCCAGTTCGGGCGCACAATATCTGTAAAAATCGATCCCCTTGAGCTTGAACGTGCACAAGCACTGCTACGCCCGGAGCAGCGAGAGCTCTTTAAACAACTTCAACAAGCGGAGAAGGATCATGCAGTGGTGATGTTCCACAGGCTATTAGAGCAGGGTGAAAATCAGCCCGACCTGCTTGTGGCAGCTTTGCTCCATGATGTGGGTAAGCTGCGTTACCGCCTGAATCCATTGGAGCGGGCAATGGTTGTAATGGTTCATGCGATTAAACCAGAACGAGCCCACCGCTGGGGGAACCTGCTGTCCAACGGGTGGGATGGCTTGCCTGGTTGGCGGAAGGCATTTATCGTGTCAGAGCAGCATGCCGAGTGGGGTGCTGAGATGGCTCGCCAGGCGGGCGTGAGCCCCCTGACGGAAACATTGATCCGCCTCCACCATAACCCGCATAGGCACGAGGTGGGTGCTGCAGAGAATAACCTGCTGCATAAGCTGTGGGTTGTTGATAACGAAAGTTAACTGAGGCAAAAAATGACTGTTCAGATCACCATCATTGGTACAGGACAGATTGGGGCATCCATTGGTCTTGCCCTGGGAGAACGTAAGGATTTGTTTGTCCGGGTGGGGCATGACAAGGACATCCGGGCTGCCAACCGGGCTAAGGACATGGGTGCATTTGACCGGGTGGATATCAATCTACCAAACTCTGTGGGTAATGCCGAGGTTGTCATCCTGGCCCTACCATTGGATCAGATACGGGATACCCTCAAATTTATCGCACCCGAATTAAAGGAAGAAGCAGTCGTTATGGATACTGCACCGGTGAAGGGTGAGGTGCTGCAGTGGGCGAAGGAATTGCTCCCACCCAAGCGCTACTACATTGGGCTGACTCCGGTACTTAATCCAGCTTACTTGGATACCCCTGGTTCAGGTGTCGAAGCTGCCCATGCAGACCTGTTCAAGAATGGCATGATGGCTATTCTATCTCCCCAGGGTGTGCCATCGGAAGCCATCAAGCTGGCAACTGACTTTAGCTCCTTATTGGGTGCCGAGCACCTATTCATGGACCCCGTTGAGCTGGATAGTATGATGGCAGCCACCCATATCTTGCCTCAATTGGTCGCCGCGGTGCTGTTAAATACGACTGTGGACCAACCAGGCTGGTACGAGGCTCGCAAGCTTGCCGGTCGTCCATATGCCGCTGTCACCAGTGCAGCAGCGCAGTTCGATGAAGCTAATGCCATCTCCGGTCAGGCACTCTCAACCAACGAGCACCTGGTGCGCTGGATCGATGCCTTGATGGAAAATTTATCTACCCTTCGCCAAGATCTTGCTTCAAAAGACGCCGAGAAGCTGCTCAAGGAACTGACCCGCGCCAGGCTTGGTCACGATAAATGGCTGACGGATCGAATCACAGCCAACTGGGCTGCCAGCGAAAGTGCCCCGAATGTTCAGCTTCCGACGGCGAAGGAAGTTTTCTCCCGTATGTTTACCTTTGGTGGTGGTCGCAAACCAAAACCACCGAAATAAATCATTTCATAAATACCGAGGAAACCAATGGTCAATAAACTGCAATGGATCCAGGATGAACTCCAAAAATTGAAAGATGATGGACTCTACAACCGCATCCGCACACTCAGCTCACCTCAGGGAGCCTGGCTGGTGGTGGATGGCAAACGGGTGCTCAACTTTTGCTCAAACAACTATTTGGGACTGGCTAACCATCCACGAATCGTCCAGGCCGCACAGGAGGCGGTAAAGAAATATGGGGTTGGACCGGCCGCAGTGCGTTCTATCGCCGGTACCATGGACCTGCACCTTGAGCTGGAACGCCGTCTGGCAGCCTTCAAAGGGGTGGAATCTGCGATCACATTTCAATCCGGTTTCACTGCCAACATGGGCACAATCCCGGCTCTGGTGGGCAAAGACGATGCGGTCTTCTCCGATGAGCTCAACCATGCCAGCATCATCGATGGCTGCCGGCTCTCGGGTGCCAAGATCATCCGCTATGCCCACTGCAACCCTCGGGACCTGGAGCGCGTGCTGACCGAGGAACGTTCCAAGTATCCACGCGCCATGGTCATCACCGATGGCGTCTTCAGCATGGACGGTGACATTGCCCCGCTGGATAAGATCTACGAGGTCGTCAAAAAGTACGATGCCATCCTGATGGTGGATGATGCCCATGGTGAAGGTGTGATTGGAAAGGGTGGGAGAGGCATTGTGGACCATTTTGGTCTGCACGGCAAGGTGGATGTTGAGGTGGGCACGCTCTCCAAAGCATTTGGGGTGGTCGGTGGGGTCTCCGCTGGCAACCCGGTGGTGGTCGAGTGGCTCCGCCAACGCGGGCGCCCATTCCTGTTCTCCTCCGCCATGACCGTCCCGGACGTAGCCGCCTGCCTTGCAGCAGTTGATATCCTGGAAGAGTCCACTGCGCTGGTGGATAAGCTCTGGGATAATACCCGCTATTTTAAGGCTGAGATGCACCGCCTGGGGTTTGATACCGGCTCAAGCACCACACCCATTACACCGATCATGTTGGGCGAAGCAACTCTCGCCCAGCAGTTCAGCCGCGAGCTGTTTGAGGCCGGTCTGTTCGCCATGTCGATCGGTTTCCCCACCGTTCCCAAAGGCAAAGCTCGCATACGCGTGATGATTTCTGCTGCGCATGCCAGGGAAGACCTGGATAAAG
>JBAPSY010000240.1:0-2389 GCA_049281855.1 Anaerolineales bacterium | reverse complement strand
CTGTTATAGCTTTTTGCTCTTTCCAAAATAAGCTCAAGGTTTTCAATGCATAAATCGCTACTTATGCCTAAGCCAATTTGGGATAGCTTTACCGATACATTCGAACGGACACCAGCCTGCTCAATTGCATCAAAAGCTAGGATGATATCCCTGGTAGCTTGTCGCGCTTTCTCGGGAGAATCTGTGTATTCTCCAAGATGATCAAGAGTTGCATTGATACCTTTTTCGTTCAATAGCTTTATAGCCCGAATCCCCTCTTCAAGTGTTTCTCCCGCAATAAAACGGGATGCCATTTTCCAAGCAACTGACCATTTGGTTACAATATTGCGCGCCCAGGCGGCTTTGGATAAGTAGCTAAAGAATGTACGGAACATTGGAATTTGCCTCGTTGTGTTTTGATTTGGATGTTTAATAAATTTTAGCACAAATTTATCGACAAATCCCTGGCATAGAACTTGCAACTTTAGCAAAACGAGATATACTTGAGGATAATTATGCTACTACAACACCAAAAACCAATGCTACGTCCACAAACCACAGCTCACCTTGCCCAAACCATGGCCTTGCTTGAGCTTACTACAGTTGAATTACGTCAAAAAGTCGAAGCTGAACTGGCACGTAACCCGGCTTTGGAGTTAATTGAAGAATTCCGTTGCCCAACTTGCCACAAGATCCTGCACAATAACAGACCTTGTCCGACGTGTACAAACGCAATAGGCAGTTCTGCTGAGCAACCCATTGTGTATTTGTCCTGCCATGAAGATTTCTTTGCAAAATCCAGTCCTGGCTCTTATCCGGATGATTTGCCTGACGATAATTTTGCACCAAATCGTGAAGCTTTACCCGCATATATATTACGGCAGATAGGACCTGAGCTTTCATTCGATGATCGTCCAATCGCTGTCCATATCCTGACAAGTCTTGATGAAGATGGGCTCCTTACCATCAAACCGATTGAAATTTCTCTTTATCACCATATACCAATTTCTATGGTTGAGAAGGTCATTAACTTGATCCAGCATGCTGATCCTTTGGGGGTTGGTTCCCTTTCCCCAAAAGATGCTCTATTAATTCAGCTCGAGGTCTTAGCTGAAAATCGTTCAGTGCCAACTCTAGCTGAAAAAGCAATCCGTGCTGGTATCGATTTATTAAGCCCGCATCACTTGCCTGAATTAGCCTGGCATTTAAACATTCCAACTACTCAAGCCAAAGATATCGTACGGTTTATTAGCGATAATTTAAATCCATTTCCAGCGCGAGCTCACTGGGGTGATCTGGCAGGCTCTTCACCTTCAGAAGGTCAAGAAAATACTTTTCATTTTCCGGATATTATCATTAACAGACTTTCAGAGGATGAAAACAGCCCTCTGGTTGTTGAAATAGCTATGCCGTTTTACGGAACCCTGCGAGTCAATCCTTTATTTCGCGAAGCTCTCCAGCAAGCACCTTCAGATAAATCTGAGCTATGGCAGGCAGATCTTGAGCAAGCAACATTACTGGTAAAATGCTTGCAGCAACGAAACCATACGATCGTACGTTTGATGCAAAGATTAGTTGTCATCCAACGTGAATTCATCCTGAATGGGGATGCTTACCTTAAACCCATCACACGTGCCGATCTGGCTGAAGAACTCGAAGTGCATGAGTCAACCATGTCAAGAGCAGTATCAGATAAAGCCGTTCAACTTCCCAACCGAAGGATGGTTCCCCTCTCGATGTTTTTCGATCGAAGCTTACATGTTCGCACCGCTTTAAAACAAATCATCGATCAAGAATCCGATTCGCTTAGCGATTCACAAATTGCTGTGTTATTATCAGACATGGGATTCCCAGTTGCTCGGCGTACTGTGGCTAAGTATCGCTCGATTGAGGGCATATTACCTGCCCATCTACGTAGTCACATGTATAAACCGCATCTGATGCTTCCCCAACATAATGAACAGAGTATCGCAGTTTAGTAGTTTTGTTAAACGTCAATTCGCTCTCCTCGGAACAGCGGAAATTGAGACGTTACTGAATTCACTCCCTCAAGCTGCGGTAATCGTAAATAATATCAATAGTCGAATATATCTGGCAAATACGAAAGCCACTGAGCTGACTGCTTATACCCGCAGTGAGTTGGCTGAAGTGGATTATCGTAGTCTCTTCCAGTTAATCAAAGCTGAAGCCCCACAAGAAAATGAGCAAATAGAGGAAGTAAAAAATCCCTCCCCTGTTGAGTTGATAAAACGGGGTGGTTCCAAATCAGCAGTCCAGGTCACTTTTAACCCGCTCGGTGAGAATAATAAATATTCCCTGATTACATTCGAGTTGGATGAACAATTCCGACTGCATCGTGAAGAGGAAGAACGCTACCACTCATTGTGGGATCATTTAAATCAATTATCTA
>JBAPSY010000239.1:0-7657 GCA_049281855.1 Anaerolineales bacterium | reverse complement strand
GGCACTCCTTTGCACTCAGGAACATTTCAACAACGACCTGTAGGTGTGCGGGGTTTGGATGTGATCCAATAACATATATATTCACCCTCTGAGCCCGGCGACAAATCAATTCCCGGCTGTAGGGGTGCATATAGCCCGGTCCGATCTTAGACTGGAGCGTTGCTACGTCCATCTGCCGCTCCCCTTTATCCTCATCTCACCCGGTAATATCCCCCAAACGCACAGGTTTGGCATAATACCTTGCCCTCCACCACCACCTCCCGCTCATTGATCACTTCTTCACCACAGCTAGAGCAGTGTGCACGTGCATTCTGGTGGCTGATGATCTCCGCGGCTGGAATTTGTAGCTCCACCCTCTGAAAACTGAACAGCTCTTCATCCGGCATCACCTGGTAGCCTTTTAGCTGGGCGAAATAACGGCGTTTCTCCTCGGGTGCATAATCAAGCGCCCGTGTCCTGACGCCCAATTTCGGTGCCAATCTTAAGCTGGTTCCGTTCTTCAGGTCGGTGAAGGTCGCTGCTATTTTCCCCAGGTCTTGAACCATCAGTGTGCGGTGACCCACCGTCGCTCCCGTCGCCACCCGGATGCCATCTGCAAAGCACCCATTGGTCTCGATGATGACCAAGGTGGTCTTGGTCGTTACCGGAGCTTTCACCCCCAAAGCTACCAGTCCAGCCAACCCCATACGCACCCCCAATACCTGCCGTGGGCATAGATGACTGTGTTCAGATGTACTTTTCTTCAGAAGGATGGATAAATGTGAAGACATACCGACCTCGATTAACTCATCGCATATGCAGGATCAAGTGACCTTCAGCGTTCGCTTGAACACGCAGGGCAGTCAGTGGGCGGGAAGCTGGTCCATTCCGCAAACTACCATCCGGCAGGAAGCGTGAACCATGGCATGGGCAGGCGAACCCATCGCCGGTCACGTTGACGATGCACCCCAGATGTGGGCACACCAGGCTGATGGCACTATATCCTTGATCGTTATGGATGATGATTGCCTGTGCTGATGGAACGGGTATGCGCGACCCAACTGGATAATCTGTTACCAATCCTAGGTCGTACTGAGCGGGTGGGCTTTGCTCACTCTGAAAGCTGATAAAACGCCACAGCATCCCCAAACCAACCAATGCCGAGCCTGCCAGGCTGCCCTTCACCAGCAGGTTTAGAAAGTTACGCCTGGAGAGGGGATTATCTTTGGGTGGCATGGCATTCATGACAGTAACGTGCTTCCTGTTGGTCTGGTTTTTGCTGGCAGGTGCTGCCCTTCACCGGCTTGAAATTGAACAGTTTGCCTGTCGCCTTGGAGAACAGCTCATAAGTAGGGGTGGTTCCTTCTGTTCCTGGCACCACCTGGATGTTCCATAGCGGTTCACCCTTATCGGTCATCAGGATGGTATCACCCACTTTCAGGTCCACCACCGGGTTGAGGAAAGCCTGGCGTAGGGCAAGATCGTTTTCATCCGTAATCGTGTAAGTGAGTGGCAGTGAATCAAGTGTGCCATGGCAGGTACGGCAGCGTACGTACTGGATATCTTTCTTGGTGCTATAAATGTGCCCATCACCCATCGCCTCCTGGCGCGTGTGGCAATCCGCGCAATCCAGGGTCCACTCACAGCGGGTGAACTCAGCGATCGGCTGGTAGTAGTCTTGCAGGCGGTCAGTAGGTGCGTCTCCCCTTGGGTGAAATTGCATGTCCGACAGGCTGTAATTGCCCCGGTTATGGCAGGCGTTGCATTGGGTATAAGGTATGGAAGTGGTTAAGCGGTGCACCTGGGTGCCATCCTCGCGCGGGGCAGGCGAGTGGCAGGCGGAACACCCACTCCAGCGGTTGTATCCTTCACTTTCCAGGGGTTGTGAAGACAGGTGGCAGGAAAGGCAGTTGCTTCCAAAAACCTGAAGAGCTTGCGAGCTTTCAGAAGCCGGGTCAAAGGCTACCAGCCCGTCGATGGCATAAATACCCATGCGGGCGGTCAGGTCGGGTTGGGCACCGAAAGCGTATCGCACCTGGGCAATTGCACCCGCATACGTGGCTTGCAGGCTGGTGGTAACGCGCTGGATGTGGTCACGGTTGACCTGTGGGGTACCGCTGTGGCACATTTCACCCCCACAGGAGGCTTCCACCACTGGTAATTCCGAAGGGTTGGATCTACCGCGCAGGGTGCTGTGAGCCAGGTCTGCAGAGAGGGCCAGCGGCTCACCCCCGTGACACAGCACACAGCCGAAGGTTTCCACCGGGTGTGATTGGCTGATCTCGGGTAGATCAGCATGGCAGGTAAGGCAATATTCCACCTGCCCGGTGATCGTCGGTGTGATGCCGATAGGCTTGGGGCTGCGGTTTTGTTGCCACAATACAAAGCCGGAGGCTACAAAGAGCAATAACGAGGCAAGGAAGAATTGGCGGTGCATATTAATGGAGAACTGCGAGCAGGGTCAGCAGGAGGATTATCCCTCCCAAGACAGCGACCAGGATCTGTACGTTCCGCCCACCCTGCGGGAACCACCTGCCAAGCTCTGTGGGTGAGAGCCGCTGCGGGGTGATGTACGGTACCAACGCCAGGATAAGCAATGCTCCCAGTGGAACGAGCACTCCATAAATGAATGGATCCCCCAACCTGAGCAGCTGTTGCACCCATAGGAAGAACCATGGAGCCAGGCTCTCATTGGCCTTGGCAGCCCCCTCCTTGATGCCCGGAGACAATGGTGCAGGCACCAGGATTGCCAATCCGATGAGCACGAGCGCTGCCCACAACATCGCCAGCCCCTCACGGCGGGCTAGTTCCTTGCGCGGGATGCGAGCCGGGTCAGAACGTAGCTCGGGCGGGGGCACGGCGATGCCTCCGTCGCGTCTGACACGGAAAATGTGCCACACCGTAATGATGATCAGGATCAGCGTTAGCCCGAATAAATGCCAGGCGTAGAAGCGGACAAGTGTACCTGCCCCGATCTGATCTCCAGCCACCAGGGCTGAGTACAACCCCTCGCCCACCACTGGGATCGACCGGACCAGGTTTGTCCCTGCCACTAGAGCCCAGTGCACGCCTTCGTCCCAGCGCAAGACATATCCGCTGAAATCCATGAACAGGCAGATGACCAGCAGGGATAACCCGAGCAGGTAATTGAGCCTGTGGGGAGGCAGGTATGCTCCGGTGAAAACCACTCGCAGCAAATGGAGCGCTGCCACCAGGATCAGCAGCTGGGCTGACCAATAGTGCAAATTGCGCATCAGCCAACCGAAAGGCACCAAAAAGGTCAGCTCCTGCACTGATTTCGCGGCCTGCTCAGGGGTGGGGATGTAATAAAAGGTCACCAGGATGCCGGTGAACCCAACCACGAGAGTCAAGAAAACCGCCAGTCCACCTGCACCTAAGGTATAGCGCAAACGCGCCTGGGCAGCAGGGATCGTGGGTGGGTGCAGGTGGTCGTAAAAGGATGGGCGCATGGGAAGGATGCTAAAGTTGAAAAACCGCTCTGTGGAAGAGCGGTTCATCGATGATCATCATCTTTCAGTCGGGTCCGCTTCCCTCTTCTTTGAGGTGTTTAGATTCTAGCACTTCCTGCTCCACGCGGTCCTCCCATTCCATCTCTTCCTTAAGCTTTTCGTTGTACCACTTCTCATGGTGGGCACGCGCATACCAGGCAGATACCTTGCCTGAGAACATGGAGAAGAAGGCTTCCTTTTCTTCTGGGAAGACCGCCCCCATGTAGACGTGAATGAACAACCATGCGACGATAACGAAAACTGAGATGAAATGTACTGGCTGGGCGATCTGCTTGACGATGGGCGGGAACAGGTTCTTGAACACCATCACTGGTCCGCTGACCATGATACCTATGGTGCACAAGACAACGAAGTAACTGTAGATCTTCTGACCGGCGTTATACGCATCCTGCGGCGGCAGTTCCTTAGCCTTCATGAAGCCCATCATCTGTAATGGTTTAGTCTTCATCCACTCAATATCGTCTCTGTCCAGCAGCATGCGGTGGGCTGCGAAGGGCACGAAGTACTTGCGGAAGCCGATGAAGACGTTAAACAAGATCACGAAGATCCAGATGAAGCCGATGGTGTAATGGAACCGTATCAGATTGGCATCACTGCCAAACAGGTTGCGGAATGCTTCCTGCCACCAGATTGGGGTGATCCCCAGCCTCGGGGAGGAGATGATCGCAATTCCGGTGGGCAGCAGCATCAGCCAGGATGCCACATTGAACCAGTGGGTCAGGATATTTGCCAGGTTATGCTTCTTGAGCATCTTCTGGCGTAGTCGCTGACGTTCTGGTAGGGGTATATTTTTATGGCTCATCATCAACTCCTTCTGTTCAGCCTATTCCTCGAATTCCTTCTCACCCTCCACCAGTTGCTTGGTGAAGAAGATTGCCTGCACCAGGAATGTAGCTCCCATGGCAGCTGCCAGAAGCGGGATCGCTACCTTTTTCCAACCCTCTTCAGAAGTGGTGTAATGTGGGTCGCGTGGCAATATGGACTGCGCCACCTGCCCAAAGGGGTCAGAGGAGAGGATGCTTTCGGTTTGCGCCAGGTTGAGGTAGTAGATGTTCGGGTCGGTATCGGTGCCATCTTTTTCGTAATCCAGTCTCGTCACCGATTTAGCATTCAGCAAAGCTACGGAGACTTCCGAGTTGGGGTCATTCAGGTCACCAAATAGGCGGCTTTTCCCCACGCAGGTAGCCACACAAGCGGGCTCCAAACCGATCTCCAGGCGTTGCACGCACGCGTTGCATTTATCCACCACACCACGTTTCTGGTCAATATAACGCACGCCGTAAGGGCAAGCGTCCACACAGTAGCCGCAGCCGATGCAGGCCTCCTGGTCTACCAGCACCAGCCCACTGACTGCATCCTTGTAGGTGGCACCGCTGACGCATACCTCGGTGCAGGGTGGGTTATCGCAGTGCATGCAGTTGTATGGTACGAAGGTACGGCTTAGGTTGGGATAGTCTCCTTGCACCTGTTGGTCGTGCACCCAGATGCGGGTGTGATCCATCGGCACCTTGTTTTCCACGCTGCACGCCACCAGGCATGCCCGGCAGTCGATGCAGCGAGCCACATCAATCACGAAGGCATAATGATTTTTCGTTGGCATATGTTGCTCCTTTTCACGCCTTCTTGACTGAGACGAAGGTTTGACTGAGTGCCTGACCACCACTGATCGGGTCGGTGTAGGTGACGTGTAGAGCTGAATCGGAGGCGCCTACGCCGTAGGCGGTGCGCAAAGCCATCGAGAGATGACCATACCCAGGGGTCAGGTAGACGCAATCGCTGCGAATGGCACTGGTCACCTCTAAAGCAACTTTCACCGAGCCAACCGGTGAGGTGACCTCGACCATGTCCCAATCCTTCAATCCCAGGTTCTGAGCGGCATCAGTCGCCATCCAAAGACGCGGCACATCCTGGTACTTATGCAACAGCTGGTTGTTTTGCGTTCCAAACTGAGTGTGCTGACCCACCTTACCTGTCAGCAAGTAAAACTCACCGGCTTTGGGCTGCGGCGGTTCTTCCCAGGTCGGCAGTGGTGGGAACCCGGCTTTTTCCAGTGTCTCCGAGTACACTTCCACTTTTCCGCTGGGTGTGTTGAATGTTATCTCCGAAGTCTTTTCCACCTGCGGTGGTTCGATATAACCGTGCAACCGAACCTCTTCCAAGGTATAACCCAGCGGAGCCAATTGCTGGCGCAGGTAGTCTTCCTCGTCGGTGTATTGGAAGAAATCACCCAGTCCCAGACGCGTGCCCAGCTCTTTGTATACCCACAGTGCCGACTTGGCCTCGCCTTGCGGTTCTATCACTGGCTGTCGGATAAAGACACGATTATCAACCGCTTGTAGTGGATCGTACCGTTCCAGGTAAGAGGCTTCAGGCAGGACCACATCGGAGAACCAGCCCGTGTCGTTCATCAGGATGTCCATCGTCACGATGAAATCCATCTTATTAAAGGCTTCCAGCGTCTTCTGCTGGTCGGGTAGTGAGAGCACCGGGTTCTGGCGCGAGATGAACCAGCCATATGCTTGATAAGGCTCACCCGTGAGAATGGCGTCACGCAATTCCTGGAAAACGCCCAACTTCAATGGTACGAGGGGATACTTCCATGGCACACCATCCAGCCTGCTGGCTGAAGTGCGAGGGTAAGCAGGCTGTGGGGGGACACCGAGAGCGATTCCTCCTGCTTCTGGGCTTTCAGCAACCAGACACCCTCCTGGTTCGAAGATATTGCCCACCATGGCATTAAGGATTGCAATCGCGCGTTCGGTTTGAAATGAATTGATGAAATTAGACGTGCGCCACCCGGGGTGAGCCAATGCATTCGGTTTGGCTGCCGCAAACTCATGCGCAATACGTCGAATCGTATCTGCGGGAATGCCGCATTTACTCTCTGCCCATTCCGGTGTGTACTCAGCTGTATGTGTGGGTAATTGATCACACCCAACGGTGAATTCCTTTACAAATTCGCAGTTTCCCAGTTGCTCGGTTGAGATTATGTTGATCATAGCAAGCAGAAAAGCCAGATCGGTACCTGGACGTATCGGGATCCACTCGCTGGCTTTGGAAGCGGTTTTAGTATAGCGTGGGTCGAAATAGACTAATTTTGCCCCACGGGCCAATGCATCCATCAAATCGGAAGTCTCGGATGTCGAGATAGCCTCGGTGAGATTACGACCCACCAACAGTATATACTCGACGTTATCGTAATTACGCGCTGGTTCTTCGATGCCATAAGTCAACGTGAACGCAGTGACCATCGCATTAAAGCATAGGCTTCGCTGAGTGCCATAGTTGGGTGAGCCAAATCCATATAGCATGTTTTCAAACAGCGGCTGAGATAGGTTGTGGGTGGAGGAGAAAACCATTGCCTCAGCACCGTAAGTGTTCTTGATCTTCAGCATGTTCTCCGCCACCAGATCCAGGGCTTCAGTCCATGGAGCGGGGCGGAATTTGCCCTCCCCTCGCTTCCCTACGCGGATGAGTGGGGTGAGCACCCGGTCGGGGTCGTAAGTGTTCATCAACCCCGATTGCCCTCTAGCGCACAGCCTACCATGCGAGTGTGGGTGGTCCGGATTGCCCTCCAGCTTCACCACTCGCCCCTCGACTACTTTGGCACGCACGCCACAGCGCCAGACGCACATCTCGCACATGGTGGTGATGTAACCACTGCTGTTGTCGTCCAATACGCCTGCCTGGCGTGCTGCCCGGGCAACTGGTGGGGGAATGAACTGCCCCACAGCAAACAACGAGGCTGCTGTCGCGCCCATTTTTAGGAAACCACGTCGTGAGAGATCAGTTTTCGACATAATTGACCTTTCAACCTGTCCTGCCAAATCATTTGGTAGACAAGGTCAGATTGGTTATTCTCCTTTATCTTTGCGCTGTAGCCCTGCCCGGTCGATCAAATAGAATAAGAAGATGGCTATCAGGGCGAACAGAAAAACCGCCAGATAAGGGTTTAGGTTCCACAGGTCTGGCAGGACCACATTGCCAACGTTGGCGATCTTTGAAATCAGAGGGAATACCTGTGGGTATATCAGACCATAAATGATAGCACCAGCAAAGAAGCCTAACAGTCCAGGGAACATATAATCAAGCTTGCCTTCGCCGCTCCCGGCGGCGCAGGTGCCTGGTCAGTACCCGGCGCCCGCCAT
>JBAPSY010000238.1:0-1967 GCA_049281855.1 Anaerolineales bacterium | reverse complement strand
GGTATGGAGAGAACCTACGCCAGGATCAAGCAGCAATAAACAGACCGCAAAGCCGGTAAACCAACCCCGGCTGGCTACAAGAACAATTAATTCGAGCAGGTTTTTCTCTCCTTAGTGGGTGATGTTCTTGGTAGCCTGCTCACCAAGGACACCTCCGCAAACATGAACAGCTTATCATATAGGCAAACAATGACTTTAGATCTCAAACCCAATAAAGTCAATCTTACTTGGAACATACCCTACCGGATGGCTTTTGCAGGTGGTTGGATTGATCAACCTTTCGTCTCCAGGCATAACCCGCAACCGCCCGGTTCAATGGTGGTAGTATCTTTGGAACCCACAATTCAATTCATGGATCGTTGTGGAATGGGGACCAGCACTCGCATCGTAGCAATGCAAATATGGGGCCGTGAGATTCCCGATGGTGATCCAGCTTCCTTGATGAGGAAGCTATACGCCGTTGAAAATGACGGAAAGCCTGCCCCATCTGGTTCGCAAGATATGGCAGGAATCATCTACCCGTGCATAAGTCGCTTGGACTACGATTTCAGTTTTGAAGGTGGTTATTTCCCTATTCATGTTGAGTCAAACAATGATCCTGACATTGCTAAATGGTTGGAAAATGTAATCACCATGGTGCCTGTCTGCCAGCGGCCAGAGGGATATAATCCTTTGGAAGAGCAAAATCTCGACCCAGCCTGGATTCAGCGGCTGGGGCAGACCGGAAAGCATTGTTTTGAGGCGATCATATCCAAAAACATTCAAGCGTTGGGGGCATCGATGAATGAATGTATGATTTGTTGGCAGAACATCCTTCCAAATACTGTCCGCCACCCTACCATCACAATCGATTTGATGGAAATTCTTGCTTATTATCAAAAACGTTATATCGGGGCCATGTATTCCGGGTGTGGAGGCGGCTACATCTATGTTGTCTCAAATGAATCGGTGCCGAATGGTTTTAAAGTAAATATTAGACTCGCAAAATGAAAACAGTCGTTGTCACCGGAAGTTTCAATAATATCCAATCCCGGGATATCCGTTTTTTAGAAGAAGCCGCAAAGGTTGGTCCTTTGCACATCATGTTGTGGTCGGATGATGTTAATCAACAATTAGAGGGTCGAAGACCGGAATTCCCGCAGGCAGAGCGTCAATATTTTCTGGAGTCGGTTCGTTATGTGGAACAGGTAATTTTGGTAGACGGGATTGTAAGCCCGGATGAGATCCCCCCAGTGGATGGGATTAAGCCTGATGCTTGGGTGGTCCTTGAAAACGAAGATACTTTTTCGAAACTACAATTCTGCACATCCCACGAGATCGAGTATTTCATTGTGAAAGAGAAGGATTTGGCAAGTTTTCCCATTCTCACAGTAAAAGATGATCTCACTTCTTCCAGGAAGAAGGTGTTAGTGACTGGTTGTTACGACTGGCTCCACTCGGGACATGTGCGCTTCTTTGAAGAAACATCCGAATTGGGTGATCTTTATGTAGTTGTTGGTAGCGACGAAAACGTGCGCCTGCTTAAAGGGGAAGGACACCCCTTATTATCTGAGGATGAGCGCCGTTACATGGTGCAGTCCATCCGGTTTGTGAAACATGCCCTGATTTCGAGCGGCAGCGGCTGGATGGACGGCGAGCCGGAAATTGAAAAGATCAGGCCAAATTTTTATGTTGTTAATGAAGATGGCGATAAACCGGAGAAAAGGGAATTCTGCCGAGAGCACGGGCTTGAATACATTGTTTTAAAGCGTATCCCCAAAGAAGGGCTGGCAGCAAGGCAAAGCACCACGTTACGTGGATTCTAGGGAGTATGAGCATGTATTACGCAATCATCATGGCTGGAGGCTCCGGAACCCGGCTTTGGCCGCTCAGCCGACGACACTACCCAAAACAGGCTCTCAAACTCGTGGGTCAGAAAACCATGTTTCAATATGCCGTGGAACGGATTAGACCTATTTTCCCACCAG
>JBAPSY010000237.1:0-6910 GCA_049281855.1 Anaerolineales bacterium | reverse complement strand
GTGAGAAAAATATCTGGCAGATCAACATGGATACTTGTGTAATGAACATGGCGTTATACCGAACGCTCAAAAAACGAAAATTTGAGTTAAAAGAAGCCGCACAAATTCAGCATGATATCTTCGATGCTTATTTGCTAAGCCTTCCTCGACCAGTGCGTTCGGCATACTGCTGGTATTACTTTAGCAAATTGCACCAAAAGCGTTTAAGCCAGGCTGCGGAACAGTCACAGAAACGGCATTACCCGGGAGATTGGGTATTTACTTATGTGGAAGGGAATGGCGATGGATTTGATTTTGGTGTTGATATTTCTGAGTGTGCCATTGTCAAATTATGTCGAGTATATGGCATTGATGACGAGTATCTACCTCATTTATGCAAGTTAGATCATGCCATGGGTAGAACTCTCAGCCTGGGATTTATGCGAAATGGCACATTGGCTGAGGGAGCGCCCGTATGCGATTGCCGGTGGAAACACAGCGCAGCAGCAGTTGGGTAGAGCTCAAAATATAAAAATCAAAATACCCAGAATAGGATTTACTTTAATTATGGCAATTTTATTTGATGATAAGAACATACAAGGTTTAACCGAACAAGAAGCATTTGAACGCCTGGCGCAGGATGGTTACAATGAGTTGCCATCCACAAAAAAGCGTAAATTTCTGCATATATTATGGGATATTTTACGTGAGCCGATGTTCCTGCTTCTGATCGTGTGTGGTGTGCTATACCTGGCGCTGGGCGATCCTGAAGAGGCGCTCATGCTCTCAGGTTTCGTGTTCGTTATCATCGGCATTACGTTCTACCAACAGCAGAAAACGGAACGGGCGCTAGAAGCCTTACGTGATCTCTCCAGTCCACGGGCATTGGTGATCCGCGACGGCAAACAACAACGGATAGCTGGTCGGGAAGTAGTGAAGGATGATATTTTGTTGATTGGGGAAGGAGATCGGGTTCCGGCAGATGCAACACTTCTCACAGCGACGAACCTGAGCGTGGACGAATCATTGTTAACGGGAGAATCTATTCCGGTGCGAAAAAAAGTTAGTGAAGGTCAGCAAGAAATTGCTCGCCCTGGTGGGGACGATCTGCCGTTTGTTTACTCGGGGAGCCTGGTGGTGAAGGGTCAGGGTATTGCCATCGCCCATGCCACAGGCCCTCGTACGGAGATAGGTAAAATCGGTAAAGCTTTACAAGTTCTAGAACCTGAAGACACCGATCTACAGAAGCAGACTGGCAAAATTGTACGCAACTTCGCAATTGCAGGGATCAGCTTGTGTATCCTTGTTGTAATAATCTTTGGCTTGACACGCGGAAACTGGTTAGAAGGTTTCCTGGCGGGGATTACCCTGGCAATGGCGACCCTACCAGAAGAATTTCCCGTAGTGCTGACGATTTTCCTGGCATTGGGAGCCTGGCGTATCTCTCAACATAAGGTGCTTACTCGACGTGTCCCAGCGGTGGAAATGCTCGGGGCGACCACTGTGTTGTGTGTGGATAAAACAGGCACTCTAACCCTCAACCGAATGACAGTAACGAAAATTGCTGTTAATGGACAGGTTTTCGATGTGGAAAGTACCCCCATGAACCTACCTGAAAGGCTCCATGAAGTGGTCGAATACAGTATCCTGGCTAGTCCGGCTGACCCTTTCGACCCCATGGAAAAAGCTATCAAGGAGTTGGGTGGGCGCACACTCACTGCCACCGAGCACATCCATAAAGATTGGTCGCTGCTACGTGAGTATCCGCTTTCTCCAGAACTGATGGCCATGTCACGTGTTTGGCAGTCGGAAGATAGACATGAAGCCATCATCGCAGTCAAAGGTGCCCCCGAAGCAGTGGCAAACCTGTGCCACTTCAACGAAGACCAACGGCATATGATGCATGATCAGGTTGACCGCATGGCTAATCACGGACTGCGTGTACTTGCTGTTGGGCGGGCTAACTTCAAGCCCGCGGATCTTCCCGAATCACAACACGATTTCACCTTTGAGTATCTTGGGATGCTTGGATTGGCAGACCCTGTGCGACCCGGCGTACCTGAGGCAGTAAAGGACTGCTACTCGGCTGGCATGAGGCTTATCATGATCACCGGTGATTATCCTGGAACAGCGCACAATATCGCTGAGAAGATCGGGCTCAAACCCTTAGATAAGATCATTACCGGTCCAGAATTGGATAAGATGAGTGACTCAGAGCTGCAAGAGCGGATCAAAACTACCTGCATCTTTGCCCGCGCTGTGCCTGAACAAAAACTACGCCTGGTACAGGCTCTCAAAGCAAACGGGGAAGTGGTAGCGATGACCGGAGATGGGGTAAACGATGCCCCGGCGCTCAAGGCAGCGCATATCGGAATTGCCATGGGTGGGCGTGGCACAGATGTCGCTCGTGAAGCAGCTGCTCTGGTATTGCTTGATGACAATTTCGCCTCGATCGTCCAGGCGGTGCGCGTTGGGCGTCGCATACATGATAACTTAAAAAAGGCTATGACCTTTATCCTTTCAGTGCATATCCCGATAGCAGGGATGTCACTGATTCCAGTGCTGCTGGAATGGCCTCTGGCACTATTGCCAGTGCATATCCTCTTCCTGGAATTAATCATTGATCCGGCATGCTCTGTGGTATTTGAAATGGAAGGTGAAGAAAAAGATATCATGGATCGACCCCCCCGCAAGCTTAGCGAACCCTTGTTTGGAAGGCAGATGGTATTCATTGGCTTAGCACAAGGTTTGGGTGTGCTGGCGTTGGTATTGGGTGTCTATGCATTGATCCTGTCCCGGGGGCTGGGAGTTAGTGAAGCACGTATGTTGAGCTTTGCAACGCTTGTAATCGGCAATCTGGGATTGATTTTTACCAACCGTTCCTGGAAGCATTCCATCCTGGCAACTTTACGTGTACCTAACCCTGCATTGTGGTGGGTATCCGCAGGAACTTTGTTTTTCCTGGGTTTGGTAGTAAGCGTTCCATTTTTGAGAGGTTTGTTTAGCTTTGGACCCTTGCACTTATGGGAAATGGTGCTGGTGGGTGTAGCTAGCCTTATTTGTATATTATTGGCAGAAGGTGTGAAGCTGAGGATGTTATCAAAAAAAATCGGTTGAAGATCGAGGAAAGTGGATTGAAGCAGATAGCTAAGGTTAAGAATGCATATTGGATCAATCTTCAGGAGCTAGAACGGCATTGAAATTACGTTTAGCATTGTTAATAATGGACTCCTTAATGGTGCTGTTTATCTTAACAGCGCTGGTAATCTATGTCCCTCGGCGATTGATTGCAATAATTAGATACTGGCTTATACCATGCCAACCTGAATGAGTGAAGCCTTTTTACTCGGACATATGAGTAATTATCCTACTTACGCTCGTGTAGTTACCCTATATGTATACTAAAAAAATCCTTAAATAAACTATCCTACTCCTATACGATAATTACCGGTTTAATAGTCGTTTACATCCTACATCTGTATAGTTGTTAAACTAGTTATGATAAGGGGAAAATGGACCTTTAGTGAACATATGGGGCATCAATATGGAATACGTTCCCGAGGTGTCGATGACCCTGTAGGGCATCACCTGGACACTTGTTGAGTGGGGGCACGTATCCGCGCAGCCTGTATCAATAAACAAAACCCCTGTCCCTAGGGATATTCCAGTGGACCTGGCGGGACTCGAACCCGCGGCTTCTTAAGTGCGATAGATAAGCAGGTAGGGGAAAAGGGGGGAAAAGCCGTCTATTACGTCTATGATGTTCCAAAATCAATATACAACTCGCTGTGCTCCTTGCATGCTGTTTCAGCATATCTGTACCCGAATTGTACCCGATAGGTACAGCAGTATGAAGCAAGGAAAAGCGATCCGATTAGTTACCTGTTAATTACTACCATACCATTATTCGTAAACAGGATGAACTCGAAAACTGTATTTATGTCGTCGGCCTTGATAATGAAATCCATGAGACATTGAACCTTTTTTATCCTTGATCTACAGCAACTTCAACTTTGGCCGGGTAAGTGGACGACCTTTCCAAGACAATCGTCCAGACAGGCTAAACCTTAGAGATTGGAAGGCGGCTCTTTCATTGGCTATCATCGTTATCGGATAGATTAGGCCGAGGATAAGGGGCAACTTCAACTCCCAATAGGTAATGCACCATATAAGCACTGAAAAACCGATACAAATAGCCAACTCACAGTAAGAAGCGGTGGGAGTAATCCTGAACAGTTTGGCAGCCAGGATAATCAATGGCTCCAAGAATAATGCCCCCAACCAGAGATATACAAACAGGAATTCGCCCAGGCGAAAATCAAAAGTGGCGAATAAATTCTTGGCAAAGCCATCAAATGCCTCCTGGCTTCCAAGATACATACGGCAGGATATCAGATCAGTGATATTCAACACTCTCCAACTTAAGCAGGCTCTCTTGATGCTCCTCGCCAAAGCTATATCTTCCACAATCACCGCTCCCAGGGCTGCATGCCCACCCACCTTCTGGTATGCTTCACGCCGGAAAAGCATCATCTGCCCAACCGCAGTGGATAGGCTAGGTATTCTGAGGCGGTAGGCTAACCACAATGGGATAAAACACAGCACAGCCCATAAAAAGAATGGTACCAGTAATCGTTCTCCCCAGCTCCCCAGCTCCTGCCGTGGGTAACCAGTTAGCAAGTCTGCTTCCTCCCCCACCATTGCTTTTACGATTTCCTGCAGAGCCTGCGGTTGGAATTCTGTATCAGCATCTGTGAACAACAGCAGGTCACCCTGGGCATGTTGCGCAAGCTGTGCGCAAGCCCAGTTCTTACCAGTAAATCCCTCTGGAACTGAGGTGCCTGACATAACCTTCAACCTAGGATAATCAATCGCGATTCGCTTTAAAATATTGGCTGTGTTATCGCTTGATTGGTCGTCCAGGACAATTACCTCGTAGTTAGGGTAATCTTGCCTCAGGAGAGAGCGAATGCATTTGCTGATACTTTTTTCTTCATCGCGCGCAGGCACAAGTACGGAGACGGATGGAAAGTTGACCGGTTTACATTGATGCCGGGGTCGATGAAGGAGGATAATATTGCTCAGGATGATTATCAAAACTACTGCCTGAAAATAGATAAAACACATGATTATCCCATGAGTGAAATAATTAGTCATTCTTCATCAACTCTTGGGTATAAAGCGCCTGGTCAACCAGGAGCGCAATTCTGGCCTCTGCCGTAGGTCGTAACGATGTGTCCATGCCAGGATTAGCATTTCACTGACCCACACCATCAGTAACAAAGGATCTGGAATCCAGAGTAATAGTGTGATCAAAATCATAGCTAATCCAAGCATAACTGCCCAACCCGAGGAGGTCATCAGAGCAATTCCAACTACAGTTCCGATCACACCAACCAATGAAGCTTTCCATATCGTTAATCCGATCCACACACCAAGTGCCACCGCAAGTGCCTTTCCACCCCGGAAGTGAAGAAATGGGGAGAAAACATGCCCTAAGATGGGAGCAATGGCGATCAATGCCATTACTGTCCCGCGAATACCCATATTGAAATAGGCAAACCCAACTGGAGCCGCAGCTTTGCTGACATCAAGTATTAATGACACGACACCAACAAGCTTATTCCCAGTAAGAAATACATTAGCCGCTCCAGGGTTACCATCACCATATTGGCGAACATCCACTCCTAGTAGGAGTTTACCAAGCCAGACAGAAAACGGAAATGAGCCAAATGTAAATGCAATGAACACCATTGCCAGAGAGATCATGATTCAATTATTACCCTTTTCCTATTTCCTTAATGACACGGTCTGCAGCCAGCTTGCCGGTTATGATGGATATTGGTAGACCAGCTGGACTATAGGTCCACTGTCCCGCCTGGAACACGCCCGGCACAGGCGTGGTGACGGCATTCATGATCTTCGGCAGCCGGCTCTCGGCCGGCATGGAGAGGTTCATGAACGACCAGCCGGTGATAGCCCCCTCCGAATTCCCCGCCAGCTGTGCCATGGTCAGTGGGGTAGAGCTGAACTGCTGCAGCACAGCTCGTTGAAGACCTGGGTAGATCGATCCATCCAATGCGGCGATCATGCACCGCTCGCACAGGGCTTTAAACGATTCATACCAGCCCATCTCCTGGATGCGCTTGGTGAGCGCATAATCGAACAGCACGCTCACGATCAACCCGCTCTGCCCTACTGGTGCCAGGGAGGGATCCCGCAGCACCGGGATGGAAATCTCATAGGTGGTCAGGGCGAAGAACTCCTCCAGCCAGTGCTCGATCTCATCTCGCTCTGCCTGAAACGGTATCGGTCCGGCTTGCGACTGGCCCCGCCGGTCGGGAGTGTAGAAGAAGTGCTCGCTGGCGATGCGTGCGAAGTAGCTTTTACCCAGGTTTACCGCCAGGTACACCGTGTAGATCGAATCATTGCCTACCTTATCAGCCACCTCAGCCTGGCGACGCAGGATGGCTTCCTTCACATACCGATCGTGAATATTCTCCAAATAGACCAGCCTGTAGAAGGACTTCAGGTCAGCCGCCCAAACCAGCTTGCGATACTGGTGCTGGTTCCCCTGGGCATCCATAATCGTCCGGTTTCCCGGGTCAACCACGCGGATATCGGTCTTAGTGCTGATCTTACCGCCATGGCTTTCGATGAATGCAGTCATTTTCTCGACGAGCTTCCCCGTCCCCCCCAGCGGATAGTTGTAATCCAGATACAGCTTGATATAGCTCAGTGCGAAGAAAGCTGGTGTTTGCTGGAAGAAATGCTGCGAGATGATGTCCAGCAAGCTCTGGTTGCGGGTGTATTGGCGCAAGAAATCCACCACCGGTCGGTTCAAGGCAGTGATCTTCGGCACGGTCAGGGCGTACTTCACTATCCATGGCAGGACCTTCTTCATCAGGTAGTCACGATCCTGCTTCATGTC
>JBAPSY010000236.1:0-25294 GCA_049281855.1 Anaerolineales bacterium | reverse complement strand
ATTTGCCCTGGTTATCTCTGGCTGGTTTGGGTGGTCCATTGTTATTTGGTTTATCGCAGGTTAGCATTTATCGTGATTGGCTTCACCGGCTGATCAACCTGCCCATCCTGCTTTGCCTGGGAATGGGTGTGGCGTTCAGCAATACGCGTGCTGTGATTGCCGGTTTTGGGCACAATCCCGGCGTTTTCGAGCGCACTCCCAAATTTCACCTGGAATCCAGTCATGATGGCTGGCAGGCAAATAAATATAGCTTGCACTTGGACGATAATATTATTGGCGAGCTTATTCTTGCAATTTATTCTGCGACTACCCTTGCCTTTGCCATCCAGGATTTCCCCCCATTAGTTCCGGTGCTGGTCATGTTCACTCTGAGTTTTACATATGTGGGCTTCACTGGATTGTTACAAGCTCAGCAGCGATTCACCATCAAACGACCACGGTTTATCAGTGTTGAGAATGAATGCTTTTCATCCACCCAACACCCACCTCGAATCCCACCGGAGATGTCACGCATTTATTAATTAATCTGGGGCAGTTCCCCCACACCTTCGATGCAATCTGGAGTGGATTCCTGCCCCACAAAATTATTACTATTTCTTCCTAAAGACCAATCCCCAAAGGGTGATGCTCAAAATAACTGTTGGGTTATTGTTCCTTATTCTCTGCTTGAACTTCTGGTTTTACTTCAGCAGGTTGCTTCTTTGGTCGTTCCCTAAACAACCCGGCCTGGATGATCATTCCGAGGACAAACAGTATAAAAAACAGGACCAATCCGAGTTGAGCTTGCAACCCGATAGCTTCTGTGACCAGGGTCGCTCCTGCCCAGGATGAAAGCAAATATAATGCCCAGTTGAACACACTCGCCACGAGGAGCAACCCCACGATGCCCCCAATGATAAAGGCCATCCAATTGGTCGGTTGAGCATTGATCCCAAGCAACCTGGTAAGGTATAGGGCACCATATCCACCAACGATAAATCCCACCAGGGCGATGGCCAGGTGCTGGAGGAAGGTCGCCAGGATTGCCCCAATTACTCCCACTCCCAAAGCAAGGATATACACCAGCCATGGTGGGTTAAGCTGCACATATTGGGTGGCAAACGCCAGGCCGATCACAAAACCCACCACTGCCACAAACAGCCAGTATAATTTCTTCCCTGTAGTCAACAGGACAATCCCCAAGACCAGGTTGATGATGTTCATTTCCTATCCTCCATGAAATTGATTTCAATCATATCTACGTGGTGGATGCAATATGGGTGCCAAGTTCCCAGGTATATCTCCCTTGATCAGCTTTAATTTTACACCCGAACTATCCGATGAGTTGCAATGTGCGACCACAAATGTCATCGCGTAACAATTACCGCCCATAACAACATGCCACCCATCAGGAAGAACCCTACCATTGCTGGACCCAGAAGTTCCCAAAAAACGAGTAGCGAGATGAATCCCACCAACCAGGTGAGCGCATACACCAGCACGAGCAAACCGCCTGGCAGGCGTTTGGGTGAGATGGCAAACGTGATTACCGCAGAGATGAAAAGCCAACCGATGAAGTTTAACCATGGGGTGCCGTAAAATCCCCCGTTCGGATTCCACTGTACCAGACCCAAATGGATCATCAACGGGTCAACGTAGAAATTCCACGCAGTGAAGGTAAGTGCACTCACCAGCACAAACGCAGGGCGCATCAGGCAACCACTCAGCTTGCGAGTGATCAGCCTGGCAACTGCCCATGCAGGTGGCAGCATCATCAGCCAGGTGAATGGGATGATGATGGGAACATTCATCACTTGTGGCTGCAGCAAAGAGGTGTATTGCAGGGTGCCATAGGGTAATCCACTTCGAATGACGATCGCCTGGACCACCCAAACCAGTAGAACCACCTCCAATGCTGTCCTCAGCATGCTCCACCAACCCCAGGCTCGGTAGAGCACATGCAAGACGAATGCTGCCTGAAGCAGAACAGCTAAAGCCAAACCCTGCAAAAGGGTTTGGGTACCAAAGACAACATTGAGTAATGGTAGTGAGAGCATCACCACCAACCATGCTATCAGCAGGAAGGCTGGGTAACGCTCCAAACCTGAAATGCCCTTACGCAGAAGTTGGATGAGGTTGGTCATTCCAGTTTATCGAATACAATACCCACTCAGATCATCACGGCCCGATTCGGGGAGGATTATAATCCTCTGCGAGGAAAGCGAACAATTAACTTGCTAAAAATCCCCCTCCGGATGAATTCATCCGATTCTTATTGATCATTAAAATCTAGCCATGCTAAAAGTAATACTAAACAGGCTTCTCCTCCACTACAAAATCCCCAATTTCCACCTGCCCCAGAGCACGTAGAAAATCCTCCCGCTGCATAATCACAGTGGTATAGCGCACCCCCGACCCGATCGAAATCTCCTCTTCCTCAAGGGCACCTCGATCAACCAGGATGCGCAAGGATTGTTGGGTTCCAAATGGTGAAACTGCTCCCAGTGGGTAACCGGTAACTTGCAGGATTTCTGCTTCCGTGGCCATACTGATGCGCGATGTGCCCAGATACCGTCGTAGTGCCTGCCAGGAGACCAGCCTCTCACCCGCCACCAACACCATGACAAACCCACCCCGCGAGAGGCGAAACACAATGCTGCGAATGATCTGCTCAGATCGCTGACCTCGCTCGAGTGCTGCTTGTTCCAGTGAATGCACCACCCCCGAATGCGCAAAAAACCGGTAGGGGATACCTTTTTCATCCAGGTAACGCGTTACATTTGTCGACGATTTTTCTTCTGCTCTCATACCCCACCCGTGTGTCTGATCATTCTCACTGGCGAGAAAACCAGCCAAAACACTGCCAGCATTTCTCCAAACGCTGCCAGCAATAGCGTTGGGCTCAACCCCAGTACCTGACCCAACACCCCACCCAACAGGCCTCCCAGGGGCACGATACCCCAGGTGAGCATGCTCAGCGTGGCATTCATCCTTCCCTGCAGGTGATCCGGGGTCAGGGATTGGCGCAGGCTGACCTGACCGATCTGGAAGACGGTCAGCCCCATCCCAAAGAATAACTCCGCCAGGACAAGCACACCTATAATGAGCCATAAAATGGATAATCTGCCAGCAAGTGGTAAGAGCATGTCACTGGCACCTATCACCAGCACTCCAAGTACCAGGCACCTGCCTAATCCGAGCCTCCTCGTCAATCGGTCAGCTATGACTGCACCCAGCAGAAACCCAACACTCCCACACGCGAAGATCACTCCCAACCAGGCTGCAGAGAGACCCAATTGGCGCGTCAGGAACAGGATCTGGACTGCTTCAAAGATCGCATTGAACAGGCTGATTGAGCCGATGCAGCCTGCCAACGCCCTCAAGCTGCGCTCACCAAATACAAGGCGCAAGCCGTCCTTGATCTCATTTCCCAGGTCGGTTCCGCCCTCGACAGGTTTTAATGGTGGCTCTGGTGTGCGTATCAATCCGATTGAGAATGACGAAATGATGAAAGAGAATGCATCCACCGCAATGGCAAACGGCGCCCCGATCAGCTGCACCAACCCCCCTGCTGCGCCGGGACCGATGATCTCAGCTACCGAATTACTTAGCTCCAGCTGGCTGTTGGCTTTAACCAGCTGATCCCTGCCCACCAAACCAGGTAAATAGGATCGATATGCTACATTGAAAAATAGTCCAAATCCACCTGCCAGGAAACCTACTACGTACATAACCTCCACCCTCAGCATGCCCAGGAGAGCCGAAAGTGGGATGATCGCCAGTACCAATGCTCTTCCGATGTCCGAACCGATCAAAATGGGACGACGCTTATGGTGATCCACCCATACACCTGCCAGCAGTCCGAATAGCAAGGCAGGTGCTGACCCAACCGCGCTCAGAATGCCCATCTGCAGCGGGGTGGCACTCAGGGTGACTGCCGCGGTGATGGGCAGTGCCAGGTATGTAACCTGCGAGCCAATCATTGAGATACCCTGCCCTACCCAAAGCTTGGCAAAATCTGGATTGCGTGTTCTAACTGCTGGTTCAATTGGAGAAGCAGCCATTGATCTCAATCCCTGGTTGACCAACCCAATCCATACGAATAGAGGCTTTCCATTGTGAGACCTGGTAAATGTGTATATTAAGCTTCAGGGACATACACGAAACCCGTCATCACTGAATAGGATGATTGTATTTACTATGGACCAGCTCAAATGAGCTTAAAGCTGAATTATTATACCCTTATGGATCAGGGCCTGCCTAACACTTCCCGCGCTCGCCTCACCCCCGCTTTGAGCGCTGCCTGGACTGATCTCTGCGAGAAATCCAACACCTTACCCATTTCACCATCCGGCTCAATGACCTGGCATGGATAATTCTTGAGCGGCCTGCCTGATTTTGGGTGGTGCAGCACACATCCCTGCTGTTCCGCTTCTTTGACCAGCGCATTGATGCGTAGGAATTCCTTCATATCATTTACGAAGATCTCGTTCTGCATTATGTCCAGAGCCCGCATGCCAATAGAAAGCACATTTGCCGGGGCTTGAGGCATAATGGGAGGTTGCTCAGCACTGCAGTTGATGATTACGATCTCGTCCGGCTCCAGGTCGAGAACATCCCCCACCGGGCTGATGTTGCGTACTCCCCCATCCACCATAGCCATATGTTCCGCGGATACATCTATCGGCGGCCAAACAACGGGTATGGAAGCAGATGCCAGGATCGCCTTAGCCAGCTCCAGCGATTCCTTGGTGAACTGGACGTATTCCCCGCTGATCAGCGAGACTGCGCCCACATGCAGATCATCGATGACCCTGCCTGCCTCGAACTCATGCTGCATGAGCTCTTGCAGGGGACCATTACCATAAAACGATTTGGCCCCTAAAAACAGCTTGACCAGTGAGACCAGGTTGAAACCACCGGTATAGACCTGTGAATCCGAAATGCTGTCCCAAATCTCCATCAGGCGGCTGTAGCGGTGCATCGCTAACATGGCTCCGTTCATTGCCCCCACCGAGACCCCGGCAATGATATCCCAATGGTATCCTTTGACCTCCCGGGCGTACTTCTCTGCCCCCACCTGGAACGCCCCGCGTGCTCCACCCCCCGAAAGAATGAGAGCGATTTTCTTGGGGATTGCTTCTATCGGAACCTCTTGCGAGTCATAGAGCGCACCTACTTCTTCTGTGGATTGTGGATTTCCGTTCACCTGCTCTCCATCTTCCTGTCCGTTATCATCCATGCTAGATTTGCCTCCACTTCGCTACTTGAGTCCCTATAAACCTCATATAAGGGTTGCAACTCTCATACCTTAAGGAAAACGCAGGGTAGGATTCTGCTGGTTGTTGGCATCCCGCCAAGCATCCAGAAGCATTTATATCCACCCCATATATTTCATCGATGGGGTTGGTATGTTTCCGGAATCCTTGATCCCAGATCGCCATTACCGGCAGCAGCTACATTGGAGTCTTACTTTCAATCGGAATATTCTTGCAGGGTTTGGATTCAACGAAATGTCACAAATCTCATAGGAAATTAATTAGAATAGAAGAACACTATGCTGAAAATGGTGTTATATTTCACAGTATAATTTTTAATATTTTTTGATTACCGGTTTTCCTTATCGTTGGGTTGGGTTTCGAAAAAATACCTTCGCCAAAAAGGAGAGTTTTATCATGAACATTAACTTTGCTATGTGGAAAACCGCCATTTGGACCCTGGTCAAAATGGATAATAAGGACGAATGGGACAAACTCGACTTTGTCTCCAAGTGGCTGATTGCCACCCGCTCGGGTGTGACTTTGGTGACCGTGTATACCTGCGTCATTGCCGGACTGCTGGCATTGCGTGATAGCTACTTTTCCTTCTTCCCCTGGCTCATCCTCACCCTGGGTCTATTTATTGCTCATGGCACCAACAACCTGCTCAATGACTACACGGATTTCAGCCGCGGGGTGGACAAAGACAACTACTTCCGCACCCAATATGGGGTGCACCCGCTGGTACAGAGCTTTTGGACCAAACCGCAGCAATTGCGCTGGTTCATGGTGAGTGGTGTGATTGCGTTCCTCTCGGGGGTTTACGCTTTGTTCTACACTCACTTCGACCCCATCGTGATCGGTTTCTTCGCCTTTGGCGCTCTGATATTGCTGCTTTACACATATCCGCTCAAATACTTTGGTCTAGGGGAGCTGTTCATCTTCCTCATCTGGGGACCTATCATGGTGGCTGGGGTTTATATTGTGCTCGCGCAACCTAAAGGCAATTTGGACAATATATGGAACGTTGCCCTGGCAGGCGTACCCTTTGGCCTTAGCGTGGTCAGCATCAACGTTGGCAAGCACATCGATAAGATGAAGGAAGATGCCAAAAAAGGCGTGGGGACCCTGCCCGTGAGGATTGGAGAGACCGCTGCCCGTTATCTCAACATCGCTGTCCTGGTGCTGATCTATTTGGTGGTGGTTTACCTGGTATTCATCCCGCGCTACTTCACCCCCCTGATGCTGGTCATCTTTTTTGCCAGCAAACGCTTGGTGACAGCAATTAAAATCCTCTCTAAACCGCGCCCTGAAACCGCTCCACCCGGCTACCCCATCTGGCCGACGTACTTCTCAGCTTTCAACTTCAACCATAACCGCCTGTTCGGTGGCTTGTTCATCCTTTCCTTGATTGGGGATACCCTTTTGCGCCTCTTCCTGCCTGCTTTTTGGCCAATGCATTGATGCTGAATGGGCTATCTTCCCTAAATCCAACAAAGAACAGTTGGATTTAGGGGAGGTGCCGTAAGCAAGGTGAGGTGGCAGATTTTACTTCTCGCCTACTTGTGAGCAGGCTTTCGCGGTTGATGTAGGCCCCATCGCGCCTTGTCTTTCCCAATTCCCATCCTGCAAAGGCGTCAGCTGGTGTAACTCCGGAGAAAAAATATTCTTTCTAGTAAATCATGCCCAAAGGAGGGTTAAGCCATGGCTGAATCGTATATCACCGGGATGAATCCTGGCAGTATCACCCCCACTATTCTCATGCCGCTCCCCGATCAGGATTTCGATCCCACCGAATCCGCGATTCCATGGATGGTGTGCACCTCTCGAGGATGGATAGTTGCTTTCAGCACCGAACATGGAAATGTCGCGCAAGCCGATCACAACCGTCTACAAGGTCCGCTCCCCGGACTGCTTAGCGCAGGGGCAAAAGCCCAGGCAGCATACCGGCAAATGACCCAAGATCCATCCTATCAGCACCCGCTCCCCTATGCTGAAATTGATTCCGACCGATACATGGCTATTCTGCTGCCAGGTGGTGATGGCCTGCGCATGCACCAGTACCTGGATAGCCCGGTTTTACGGAGTAAAGTACTGCAATTTTGGCAACAGGAAAAGATGGTCGGCGCGATCTGCCATGGTGTGTTGGTGCTGGCGCGCACAATCGACCCAAAAACCGAACGGAGCGTGCTATACGGTCACAAGGTTACCGCGCCGCCCAAGTCGCTCGATCGTTTCGGTTATCTATTTGATAAGTGGCTGCTCAGACATGGCTATATTATGTATTCTTGCTGCGTGGCCGATGAAGTGCGCGCTTGTCTGGAGCATAAGGAGGATTTTTCTGTTGGACCGAGCATTCTGGCACCTTACGTGGTCTCCGACCGTAACCTGATCACCTCCCGCTGGTACATGGATGCGGAGCTATTTTCCGAGCGCTTTGCCGATGAGTTGCAGCAACGGATGCTCTCAGAAACTGGAACTTCGTAAGGTGTGAAGCAACACGCGACCGGTCTTCCCCATCTGGTAGAATTATTGCTTGGTTTTCAATTACAACCTTTACCTTTCGTTCGGCAATTTATTTATCCTCTCACTGATTGTGAATACGTTGCTGTGCACATAGCTGTATTCATTCTGATAGCATAATCTATACTCAAGGATAATATTTAGGGGCACGAAATCTAGCATCCGCAAGGATGATCGTGCCCCGATTTTTTTAAACACAATCTTCCTGGCTTATTCTAAGATAAATACCCCCGTCTGTTGTTTACCTGAAATCCTTTGTGCCCCCTGGGGCCAAGCGCCATTTGCTTCGCACTTTGTGACCTTTGTGGTGAAAGCATTGAATTATTGGTTTAGGCTGATGATATAAGCAATCACATCCGCGATTTGTTGCTGGGAAAGCGCTCCTTTAGCTCCCCAGGCAGGCATCACGAAGGTAGGGTTTAGACCCGCAGGAATTGAGCCATTTTCCAGGAACAGGTCTAGGTTATATGCGTACGTCGTGTAATCCGGGCTGACCAAAGTCGAATCGATCGGGTTTATAGCGGGCACTGTCCCATCGTCGCTGCCCGGATTCTCTACATCATCCCTTCCTTCCACCCCATGGCACACCTGGCAATGATCACTATAAACTTTTTGCCCAGGGTTCGCATCACCACTCAGATTAATTGCCCCACCAGGTCCACCAGGGTTACTTGGGCGAGCGACCTCCCCTGCAGGAGGCACATAGGTAGGGGTGGCGATTTGGTTGCTTACCAGCATCCCCGCCTGTATGGTGGGTCCATCCGGTGCTATAGCTCCTGGTGGGGCACCGAAGGGCATTAATTGATAAACGAACAACGTTTCATTCAACAATGATTTGCCCCAATTGCCCCCACCCAGGATGTCCTCCCCCGAACCGGCGGGTGGTGTTCGCTTCCCGCCTGCCAGGATGCCCGAATAACTGCTTAGGTCCAGGTTTGTTGCCGCTTTGGATAGATCTGAATTATGACAAGAGTCACAAGCCAGCGCTCCTTTGTACCACAGGTTAGCTTGATTGAAGATCGGTAGCACATCCGCAAACGTTGCCTGGCAGGTATTTCCATTGATATCCTTGAATTCAAAAAACTCGGTTTCCTGGTAACCCGCAGTCACCCAGGATGAAAGCAGGGTGCGCGTTGTCACCTGGCATTCTGCTCTGGATTCAACCCGTCTCATCGCTCCGTGGTTTGTTAATGGTGCTGGTATCAGGGTGGGGATCGGAGTGTGAATAATAGCTGGCAGGCTGGCTTGGGAGCAATCGGTGCTAAAGCCACAATTTGCAAAATATACCGTCACAATAATTAGCAGCAGGAAGATCGGCAGACCGAAGACCGCGTACAGCATGCATGATGCAAAATCTCGTTTCATGATCCAATCTCCAAGACGCTAGGGAGTCGGGTTCGCGTTTAATAGCGTGCGGGTGAAGTTGACCAGATCCCAGCGCTCGCGCACGCTGAAATTTTCATTAAGCGGTGGCATGCGTCCAGCCACACCATTCGAAACAACCAAAAATAACGCCCCATCACTGTTTTGCTGCACATCAAACGACGTCAAGTCAGCCGGTTTGAATTTAAAGAACGTGCCAATCACTCCATCCCCCTTTCCTTTCTCACCATGGCAAGGGACGCAATTAATTTTGTACAGCTCCACCCCACGTTGAATGGATACATCATCGGCGCTCACGGGGTTGACGGGTACACCCATACCGGCGGTAAAAGCTGCCCCCTCGATGGGGATCGAATCAACCGCTACGGGTAGGGGATGTTCCATCGGTTTGAATGAGGGTTGGATTTCCATGAAGGATATCCAGTCGATCTTGATAATGTCATACGTAAATAACATGACGAGTCCGAGCACCGAAGCAGCCACAAGGAGTAAATAAACCACCTGTTTGATCATAGAGGTCGCCTCTCTGCTGGCGTGATGGACTGTGCCCCTAGTGAGTTAAGCATATCCTTTACCACAGTCTCTTTTTCCTCCGGGATGCTGTACAGAATGGCGATCTTCCCATCACTGATCTCGGCGATGTACTCCTTCGGGCGATAAGAGGGGAAGGTACTGTCAAGGAACACGCCTATGAAAGTGCTCGCCAATAGTCCTAGCATGGTCATCTCGAACAGCAGCACCACCGTCGGAGCACCATTCACCAATCCCTGTCCGCCAATCTTGATCGGGTACAGATTGGTGATACCTACCGCCAGAAAGATGCCAAATAACATCCCAGCCACTGCCCCCCCCAAGGCGAGCCTGGGGACGTTGCTCCACACGCGTGGTCGCCCCAGGATATGTTCGGTAAACGGGATGCCTGAGATGATGTTCATCTGCTCGTCTTTAACACCGTGCTCCCGCAAGCGATCAATAGCTTCCACTGCTGGGTCAATATCAGCATACAAAGCCAGGAATGTTTTTATCTCACTCATACCAGGCTCCTTCCTATTCAATCTCACTTACTGTCTTCACCGTGGCTTTACCTACCTTGCGCAAACCATGGGCTACCTGTCCTTCCTGTACTTCCCACACTGGCACCAATGGGATCAGGCGTGAGGCGATCATGTAAATCAGCACAAAGAGAGCCAGGGTGCCAATGCTTAATAGGATCTCGATGCGTGGAACGTAAAGCTTCCAGGTGAAAGGCATGCGGTTGATGGTTAGCGAGACCGGGATGATAATGTAACGCTCAAACCACATGCCAACATTGATCAATAATCCGATGGTGAACAGCATTGCCGGGTTGCGCCGGATTTTCTTGTTCCATAGGGTCAGGAAGGGGATGGCGACGTTACAAATCAGCATGCCAAACCACATCCAACCCATTGGACCTTTCTCATGAAATTCCAGCAGCATCTGCGTGAACTTGTCACCACCGTACCACTGCACCATGTAATCGTTGAAGAAGAAATATGCCCAGATCATAGAGACGATCAGCATCAGCTTGCCGAGGGCATCCAAATGCTCGGGGCGGATGAAGTACTTCATATTCTTCATCGTAGCGCGGACAATCACCACCACCATACCCACCGCCGCAATGCCGGATTGCAATGCACCGACCACAAAGTAGGGACCGAAAATGGTCGATGACCAGCCGGGGCGGGTGGCAGCGGCGAAGTCCCATGCGACAATGGTATGTACCGAGAACATGACCGGGATAATCGCCCAGGCGAAGATGGTCATCCCCGTACGCAGATGTGTCCATTCGCCCTCGGTGCCCCGGAAACCCAATGACAGGATACGATAGAACACCTTACGCCAACCCTTGGAGCGGTCGCGCGCCATTGCCAGGTCGGGGATGAGCGGCAGGAACAGGTACATCGTGCTTGCCATCAGGTAGGTGTTGATAGCTAAAAAGTCCCACCCCAACGGGGAATGGAAGTTTGGCCACAGGGTGCGCGTGTTGGGGTAAGGGAACAGCCAGTATGCCAGCCACACCCGACCCAAATGCATGAAGATGCTGATTCCCGCCTGGATCAGCCCAAAAGTAGTCATCAGCTCAGCTGCACGTGTAAATGGACGGCGGAACTCAGCTTTCATCACCCGCAGGAGAGCCGAAACGAACGTACCGGCATGACTGATGCCGATCCAATAAACGGTATTGACCAGGAAAATGCCCCAGAAGGAAGGTCGGTTCACACCTGCTACACCCAGCCCTTCAGCAATCATGTACCCCCATGAAATAAGCAAACAGGTCAACACGATGAAACCAAGAAATACTGCCACCACCCAGAACTTCCAGGAAGTGGTGTGCATGGCCTCCATCACCATGCCATTCATCTCGCCACGCGGTTTCGGGTCGAGCATCAGGTGCTCACGGGGGTCCTCAGCTTCCATGGTGTGTGCCTGCTCGAGGGGTTCAGCTGTTGCGACCATACGATGGACCTCCCTTCAGGTAGGTGATGCTGGGAAGTGTTCCCAGGTCCTCCAAAAGATGCACACTTCGACCATCCGCAGCAAGGTGACTGACCTGACTCTCAGGGTCGTCCAGGCGCCCGAAGACGATCGCATTGGTTGGGCAGGCTTGCGCACAGGCGGTGATCACTTCACCATCTGCCAGTTGGCGTCCTTCCGAGCTTGCCTTATCTTCTGCGAGTAATAAACGCTGCAGGCAGAAGGTGCATTTTTCCATCACACCCCTGCGGCGCACCGTCACATCAGGGTGAAGCATATTCGGTAACGGCTCGGGGCGTGAGAAATCCCTCCAGTTGAACACCCGCACCTGGTAAGGGCAGTTATTGGCACAATACCGAGTTCCCACGCAGCGGTTGTACACCTGCAGGTTGGTCTTTTGTGACAGGCTGTGCACTGCTGCAAACACCGGGCAAACTGGCTCACAAGGAGCACGCTCGCAGTGCTGGCACAGAACCGGCTGGAAGGGTGTATTTTTCACATTCGGATAATCACCTTCCCAGAAGCGTTCGATGCGGATCCAGTGCATGCTGCGCCCATAACCTGCATCAGCTTCACCAACGAAGGAGTTGTTGTTTTCCATGACACAAGCCGTCACACAAGCCTGGCATCCAATGCACAGGTCCTGATCGATGACCATACCCCATTTGTATATGGAAGTCTCGGCTGACTGAGTTCCCATTATGGACTGCCTCCCAACACAGCTATTGCTTGCCTCATCCCATTCACTCTCCATACACACCCATGCGGCTTTCGAGGCGCGAGAGCGTCTGCTTGCGACCCGTTTTCTCAATGTACACCTTGGTCGCACCAAAAGCTAGATCATCTGCACCATTGAATATCAAGCTGAGCAAATTTTGTGGATTGACACCTCGCCCCTGGGCATAACGACCGTAAGCGGTATGCCCTTGACCGAATGGAATGGCAATTGTATCCAGCCGGATGGCAGGGTAACGGTAGACGACTGCCTCGATCTCACCCATCGGGGAGATGATCTTCACCACATCATCATCTGTTACACCTAATACGTCCGCACTCTCAGGGTTGATTTCCACCCAGGTATTCCACATGACAGTCGTGGTTGGGTCGGGGGTTTCCTGCAGCCAGGGTTTGTTTGCCCCACTGCCATCTCCGAGAATGGGAGACATGAATGGGAATAAGTAGAAATCACCCGCACCATCGAATTTTCCTGGTGTAGCGGAGAGCGGCAGGTTGAGTGCGTTCGCACCATCCGGGATTTCAAGCCTCGGCTGTGCATCCCACCAGCCACCAAACTGCTGGAACTCAGCCATGAAGGTTTTGATCTCAGGGGCGTTAAAGAAGCCATCCTGTGTGACCAGGTTTACTAGAGCGGATTGCAAATATTCCACTTCATCCTTATATGGCAGGGAATCCGCCAGGTTACCCCCAATTGCCTGTACAGCCGCAAGCAGGACGTCTGAGGTTGCCCTAGTGCGGAAGAAAGGAGCAACTACCGGCTGATAGCCTGATATCACCGTCCGGTCCGCGCCTGTAGGTGCTTTCTGGTAGCCCCATGACTCTAGCGCAGTGTGGTCTGGGAAAATAAAATCCGCCTGTTGGCTTGTTTCGTCTGGGTATGAAGCAAATGAGATCACTTGAGGGACTTTCGCCAGGGCACCCGCGAATCCCAATGCTGCTGGTAGCTCAAAAAGCGGGTTGGTGCCGTGGATGAACAGGGTTTTCACTTCACCTCGCCCCATCCTCCCTATCAAGCCATTCATTTCCACTATCGAATTGGGCAGCCAGGGGAGGTCAGAATGCACTAGGTTGGACGGGCTGAGGAACAAACCCCCAGTTTTGCCCAGGTTGCCTGCCACAGCATTCAAAGCCAATACAGCTTGTGCAGCTTCCAGTCCATTACTTAATCCAAATGCTGAGCCACCGGGGATCGCCAGTGGGTGGGTTGCATTGGCGAAAATATTCGCCAGCCTTTCCAACTCAGGTACTGAAACCCCAGAGGTTGAGGCTGCATTTTCAATGACCACTCCCAAATAAGCGTTGGGGATGGCTCCTCCACGAATTTCAGCCACCAAACGACCGATCGCCAGAGCTACCAGACCCTCACTGCCTGGGGCGAGAGGCACCCATTCATCGGCAGATGCCGCAGTTTGCGAGAGACGCGGTTCGAATTGCACCAGGTAACCCCGCTGGCCCGTCTTCCCACGTCGCATCTGGGCAAACCCACGGCTGAATGCTATGGGTGAGAGGTAGGTTTCTAGGAAATTTGCACCGAATGAAAAAGTCACATCCGCATTAGCCAAGTCGAAGTATGGCAGGGCGGTTGCTGAGAAAAGCTGCTGGGTAGCTTTGACCAGCGTGAGACGGGCATCGTATATCGCATGTGCTCCAAAGCGGATAGGTGGCGGTGCCCCGATTGCTGCACAGAGCTCACTGACTAGGTCGAAAAGGTGATCCGGTGTCATGCCGAGTAGGAAGGCAATCTGGTTAGGAGGAATATTCTGAAGCGTGTTCTGGACGACTGCAATAGCTTCATCCCAGTTCATCTCTGTGAAATTTTGGCTACCGCGCCCATCCTGCCTGAGCGGGTTTTGGATGCGATCAGGGTTATATAGCCCCTGCAAAGCAGCCTGACCGCGCGAACAGGTCTTCCCCTGGTTGATCGGATTATACGGGTTACCCTCCACTTTCAGCGCCCGTCCCTGTTCCGTGCGCACCACCGTTCCACAGCCAGCCGGGCATTCACGGCAGGTAGTGGCATAATAGGTGCTTTGTCCGTTATAGGTGTATTCAGGCATGCGGGTGTAAGGTTCTCGCACCACATAACGTGAAGCAGGTCCGCAGCCGGTGAGTACAGCGGTGGCAGCAGCTCCGATGCTCAAGGTCTTAATAAATTCACGTCTGCTCATCTTACGAGGCATAAAGTGCTCCACGGGTAAAGTGCTGTGTGTTTATAACCAAATCAACGGTGACATGTGCCACAATCGGTAAGCCTGGTTAACATGACCTCATCATTCGCAAATCTCGTCCGGTGGCAGTGCAGGCACCAACCCATATTCAGATTCTTGCGTGGCTGTGCGACGGTCATCCGGCTTAGCTCGCCGTGGCATGTCTCACAGTTAACTCCTGCGGCGATATGCGGCCGGTGATTGAAATAAACGAAATCCGGCAAAATGAAAACCGGAACCCACTGAATGGGTTCGTCCTTAAAGACTGCATCCGCCAGCTTCTGCTGGTCTGCGTTCTTGATTCCTATCTGTTGGTGGCAGCCCCAGCATTTGGTCTCAGTAGGCAAGCCAGCTGAACGCCCCTTCCAGGCACCAGGATGGCAGTATAGGCATTGCACACCAAATCCCAGGTGCAAGCTGTGGTTGAATTGGATCGGTTGCTTAGGAGGTTGTTGGGTTAGCCAGACGCCATAAGAACCAGCGCTCAGGAAAAGCAGGATAAATATCCCAGCGGGTACCAGGAATACAGGTCGTTTGATCAATCTTGTGAAATCCTCAAAAAGGTTGGTTGAGCTGAACCTTCCGAGCAGTGCTTTGATCTTGCCAGTCAGATTGAACATCTTGAGCTTATCGAGCATGGCTGTGCCTCACGATGAGCGCCCACTGCGCCTGCGCAAGATAATTACTACGATCAATGCCATCAGGGTGAACCCACCAATAAAAGCCGCTGCGACTACGCCCATCCCAAACATTGTCCCCAAACTGGTTAAAATGCCTGTCCACAGGTTCCTGGCAGGGCCACCTAACAGGGGCGCAGGTGTGCTTTGTGGGTTCGGGGTAGGCTCGCCGATGATCTCTCCTCCCGTGGGCAGTGTTTGAGCATATGCCAGCACATCCCGCCCGTTTTCAGCCGTCCAACCCAGGGATAGTCCGACAGGCATGTCTGTCCCAGCCACACCGAAACGTGTTCGATGCAGGAAGCGCCACGGGTCACGGTTGGCGATGCTACCCAGGTACTCATCGATGCCCTCGATCCGAAAAACGATTTTTTTGCCATCCTCGCCATGGCAGGTAAGGCAGGTGGATTGGTAAAGTTGCTGACCATGTAAGAAGTCTGGGTCAACTACCCGTAGTGAGATTGGGTCGATGTACGTGCTATCATCCAGGATACCGAATTTCAAGAAGTCCGCCAGCTGTGTCAGCGCGGTATCGTCTAGATAGGTAGAAAAGTTATGAGCTGGATCGAGGTTGCCTTTGAGGTGGCTGACGATGTCTTCCACCGTCAACCCTTGGACCAAGGTCCATAAATCTGGGAAGCCGGTGTAATGCGAGCCAGCAGAATATTCCCCTTGTGCCCCGCGATAATCCCACCCATGACATTCGTTGCAACGCCATGTATCCGCCCCTGAGCGTGTGTTGCTGGTCTGTCGGCTCCAGATGGGCATATTCCCTGCCAGAGGGTCCACCCCCAAGACGGCGTACCATTTATCGTACAGCTGCGCCCCACGGATGATATCCTCCTGCGATGGAGGATTCTCTTTAGCAAGAACAGTGTGCACTACCAGAAGGGCTAGTGTACTTAAAATGACAAAAATAATCATACGGGGGTTCTTCATAAGCAGACCTCTTTCCTTATGATCTCGATGGCTTGTGGAGATTTACCCGATAAAGAAATTATACATCAAGAGAAATAAAATGAGAGAGTAATAAATTCCTCTCATGATATACTATTATGGCACTAATTTAATATTCATTTGATGGAATCCAATCCGAATATCATACTGCTAGATTCCACTATAAAGGGTTTACTCTCCTGGGAGGATGACCTTACCAAAAGGAACAGCACATGAAACGTTATGTGATCATCTTCATTTTGGTTATTGTCAGCACTTTTTTTATCCACGCTTGGTTGATGAGCATTGGTTTGTTCCCTACGGAAGCCAGCGCTCAATCGGTGGCAGTTGACCAGCTTTTCCATGTTCATTTATGGTTGATATCCTTTCTCTTTTCGTTGATCATGGTTACGCTGATCTACAGCCTGATCGTCTTCCATCGCCGGAAAGGTGAGATGGGTGATGGAGCCTACCTAACCGGCAACTCTACCCTCGAAATTACCTGGACGGCCATCCCCCTCATGGCAGTGCTTGTCCTGGCTTATGCCGGTGCAAAAACACTGGGTGCCATCCGCGTGATTGACCCTACCGCCTTGCAGGTAAAAGTAAATGCTGGTCAATGGTATTGGCAGTACCAGTATCCTGAATACGGCGTCACAAGTACCGATCTGTACCTGCCCGTCAGTGTGCAGATCGATTTACAGATGACCTCGGTCGACGTGATCCACTCATTTTGGGTGCCTGAGTTCCGTGTCAAGCAAGACATCATTCCTGGTCGAACGGTCGATCTGCGTGTCACCCCAACCCTCATAGGTCAGTACAAAGTTCGCTGCTCCGAGCTATGCGGTCTACGTCATGCCTACATGGAGGGAGCGGTCTACGTCGTCTCCCAAGCAGATTTCAACAAGTGGATATCGCAACAACAATCCGCTGCACCGGTCAGTCCGGAATTGCGTGGACAGCAGCTTGCCCAGCAGTACGGCTGTGTGAACTGCCACTCCACTGACGGATCAGCCAAGACCGGACCCACCTGGTTGCATCTGTCCGGATCCAACGTGAAGCTATCGGATGGCTCCTCAGTCGTCGCGGATGACGATTATCTGAAAACCTCCATTATTAATCCCAACTTACAGGTGATAGCAGGCTTCCCGTCAAACGTGATGCCTGATTTTTCCACCATCCTGGATCAAACGATGGTTGAATCACTCGTGGCCTACATCAAAACCCTGAAGTAGGGGAGACACTATGCGGAAACTATATTCCATCGGATTAGTACGCGGATTGCTCTGGCAGATATTCGGGACTGCCATTGGCATCGGGATCCTGACAGGTATCCGCTTCATGCTGGGATTGGCTCCCTGGAAGGCTGAATCAGCCTTTGTGTTTGGGGCATTGCTCGGAGCTTTGTTCTTCCTCTATGGTATCGGCGCAGTAGACGATTGGATCAAAGTAGCCTCTGGGAAAGAGGTCCACGAGGCTGATGAATCGGGTTGGGGAGGCATGCGCTACTTTGGGGTCTCACTTGACCATAAGGTGATCGGCATCCAATACCTGGTCTTGTCACTGGTTTTGATGGTGGTGGGTGGTTCTTTTGCAATGATCTTTCGCACCGAGCTGGCTAATACCGGCTTGCAGTTCCTCACCCTGATGGAATATAACACGCTGATGTCTTTGCATGGCATGGTGATGATCATCGGCATCCTGGTAGGTGTGGCCGCCTTCATGAACTACCTCATCCCGATGATGATCGGTGCCCGCGATATGGCATTCCCCCGTCTGAATGCCTTCAGCTTTTGGTTGGCAGTCCCTGCCAGCATCATCCTGCTCTCCAGTATGGCGCTGGGAGGCTTTGATACTGGTTGGACCGGTTACCCACCACTCTCCGCACGTGCACCCATTGGGATACAGATGTTCTTCCTGGGCGTATCTCTGGCAGGCATGGGGACTGTACTGAGCTCACTAAACATCATCACAACAGCCATCCGCATGCGTGCCAAGGGCATGACCGGCTTTCGTTTACCCATCTTTGTGTGGGGTTCCCTCGCCACTTCCCTCATCAGCCTGACCGCCACCCAATTGATTGGTCTTTCTTTCCAGATGGTGATGTTCCAACGCCTGTTTGGGATGGGTTTTTTCGACCCAGCCAAAGGAGGCAATCCCATCCTGTTTCAGCACCTGTTTTGGTTTTATTCCCACCCGGCAGTTTACGTCTTCGTCCTGCCCGGTCTGGGCTTGATCAGCGAGCTGCTACCGGTTTTTGCTCGCAAACCTCTATACGGTTATAAGTGGGTCGCCGTCTCCTCATTTGCAATTGCCCTGATCGGTTTCCTGGTATGGGGGCATCACATGTTCGCCTCAGGGATGGCTGAGTATCTACGCGTGCCATTCATGTACAGTACCTTGCTGGTGGCAGTACCCACCGGAGTGAAGTTTTTCTCCTGGCTGGGCACCTTATGGCGGGGAAAAATCGTGTTTCCCGTACCCATGCTCTTTGTCCTGGCGGGTATCGTAGTGTTCTTGCTCGGGGGGCTCACTGGTCCGCCCAACGCCACCGTCGCTACAGACCTGCACCTGACGGATACATATTTCATCGTCGGTCATTTCCATGATACGATGTTCGGCGGTTATATCTTCCCCTTTTTCGCCGCCATTTATTACTGGTTCCCCAAGATGACCGGCAGACGTATGAATGAGACGCTTGGAAAGATCCATTTCTGGCTGATGGCACCCGCATTCATCGTCCTTTCATCTCTAATGATGCGTACCGGGATACTCGGCATGCGTCGCCGTATCGCAGATTACGACCCAGCCCTCAACGTCACCCTCGACCATCGTGTGATGACGGTGGCTGGTTTTCTCATCGCTTTAGGGATCCTGGTCTTCATCATCAACGCTTTCTGGAGCAGGCGCAATGGTGAAATCGCTACCGGAAATATCTGGAACTCGCGCTCCCCAGAGTGGCAGGTGCCATCCCCAATGCCGGTCCACAATTATGATAAACCTTTCGAAGTGGTCGGGGAGCCGTATGATTACGGGCTGCCTGGCTCAGTGTATGTGAAATTCATGGAGGAGGAGTGATATGGAACACCCACCCAAATCCTCCGTTTTGCAGCTAGGTCTGCTCGTTTTGGGAGCATTGGCGATCCTCACCGCAGTTGAATTCACCATCGCACTGACGGTCAATATCTGGCAGGTACTCGCCGTTATTCCCATTATTAAGGCGATGCTGGTGTTTTATTACTATATGCATATCTACCGCCTCTTTGAAGCGGATAAGGAGGCTGATCGCGAATCTTTTGCTTATAAGCTGGCCACCAACCGTTTGGGACTGTGGCTGTTCCTGGTCTCAGACTCATTTATCTTTGGCGGTCTGATGATCTCACGTATTAATCTGCTAGGGCTCACCCGCCCAGACCTTATCCAGGTGTTGGGATTGGTGGTCACTTCAGTGCTGCTCATCTCATCATTTTTCGCTAATCGCGCTGAGGTTTCCATGGAGTATGGTGACCGTAAGCAGTTCATCCTCAGCACTGCCGTCACCATGTGCCTTGGCATCCTATTCCTTGTGGGTGTCGTGGGTGTGGAATGGCGCCTGGCACCCTTTGGTCCTGAAACCAACCTGGCTGGCGCGGTCTTCTACATCATGACCGGTTTCCATGCCTTTCATGTATTCACTGGGGTAATCTTCCTGGCAATTGTCCTGCGCAATGGCTTGCGCGGGCTTTATTCTGCCGAAAAGCATTGGGCAGTGGAAGCCTCAGTGGTATACTGGCATTTCGTTGACGTAGTCTGGTTCTTCTTCTACCCGGCATTGTATCTGATTGGCACACTGGCAAAATAAATGACGGATTTTTATATTGAAGAGGGTAAATCATGAACCGGAAATATCTCGTCGTCAGCATGCTGTTCCTGGTAGTGGTTGTCCTTTCCGCACTCGGGTACACCTGGTACAAATCCGCCCACCCCACTTTTCATGGTTCGCTGATTTCCCCTTCGAAGCCAGCATCTGACTTTTCACTCACCAGCCAAACTGGTGCTACGGTTAATCTTTCAGATTTTCGTGGTAAGTACGTCCTGATTTATTTCGGTTTCACCAACTGCACCTCCGAATGCCCGCTGACCATGGGTTTCCTTAAGCAGATGCATGATCGCCTTGGGACGCAGGCAGATCAAACCCAGGTCATCATGATATCAACCGACCCAGCCCGTGACACGCTTGAGGCTCTTGGGGCGTTTTTAAGTCACTTCGACCCAACCTTCATCGGCGCGACATCCTCCCAATCAGTCCTTCAACCAGTCTGGTCTGCATATGGTGTCACCGTTTTGGATAATGGTGAGACCCACTCCTCGTATCTATATCTGATCGACCCACAAGGGAATCTGATTGCCACCTATCCTCTCCTGCAGAATGCAGACGGCATCACCGCCGATATCCAAAACTTGCTGCGTGGAAAATGACGATTCGAAAAGACCTCGTTTTAAGGATACTGTTATTTGCTGTGATTGGTGTCGTAGCTGCTGCTGTGATTAGTGAAGTATCATTCCGCCTGCAGGGAGATACTACCAGCCGCGATCCTCAAACCATTATATTGGTCATACCCGCCGGTACGGCTGCAAAAGTAGCTCAAGGTCAGACCGTTTTACCCGCCGGTCAGACTTTCGTGGTCGGCGACACGCTGCAGGTGATAAACGAAGATTCAGTTACCCAAACCCTGGGACCTCTGGTCATCCCGCCTGGTTCCTCCGCCAGTATGAAGCTGGACCAAGTTGGCAGCCTGAGTTACAAATGCTCCTTCCAGCCGACCAAATATTACGGCATAGCAGTACAGCAGGGGCTGACTTTCGGCATGCGCCTGGAGGCTTCACTCCTGGCTGGTCTACCTCTGGGGGTACTGCTCGGCATTTATAGTTTAGTGGCAAAGCCTTTGAAACCTAAAGACAAAGCGCCCCAGGCTTGACTCCCTTCGGGAGGGCTTTCTTATTGGTACTTCTATGTTGCAGTTGATGTTTTCTCGTCGCTGGTGGTGGAGCACACTGATCGTACTGGTGGGGATAGGATTAGCGATCAGGTTGGGTATTTGGCAGCTTGACCGTAATGCCCAACGCCAGGCATTTATCAGCCATGTTCAAGCAGTGCGAGCCATGCCGGTGCTTGACTTGAACCAGCGCCCACTCCCAACCGACCTGGATTCTATGGAATATCGTCAGGTAACTGCCACTGGCGAGTATGATTTCGAACACCAGGTGGCATTGCGCAACCAGGTAAGACCTCGGATGTCGGGGACTGATCCCGGCATTGCCTTAATCACCCCACTCATACTCTCGGATGGACAGGTGGTATTGGTGGAGCGGGGTTGGATTCCTCTAAATTACGATACGCCGGCTTTATGGAGACAGTTCGACGAACCAGGGACGATCAGCCTGGAAGGTATCATCCGATTATCAATGGAAAAGGGAGAGTTTGGCAGCGCCCTGCTCGACCCAACCCTCTCCCCAGGTGAAACACACCTGGACTTCTGGAATAATGTCAACTTAATCCGGCTGCTGGATCAATTCCCCTATCCCGTTCTCAGCGTTTATATCCAGCAAGCTCCCGGCACCAACCTGGAAGCCCTGCCTTATCGCCTGATGGAACAGCCTGACCTCGACCCTGGGGCTCACATCGGGTTTGCCTTGCAGTGGTTCTTCTACGCTGGTCTGCTCCTTATTGGTTACCCGGTGTGGTTGAAAAAACAAAAAATAAAAAACCTCCCCGTCATCGGGGAGGAATAATCTTACCTACTTCTTCTTTTTCTTCTTCTTCCCCTTCTTCTTGCCTTTCTTCTCCTTCAGTTGCTCCTCTTCCGCCATGAGTTCCACCGCTGCAAGGCCCGACGTTTCCGCTACCTCGGCGTGATACATCTGCTTGATCGCAATTAAATCCACCGATGGCTCCGGGTATTTCATCTTTAACCCTTCCATCGTCTCCACCAGGATTTGGGATACCGCCAGGTCGCGGAACCACTTGTGATTGGCTGGAATGACGTACCACGGAGCATAGTTGAAGCTGCATTTGCTAAGCACGTCCATATATGCCCGCTGGTAATCCTCCCAGTATTCGCGCTCGGTGTAATCCGAATCACTGATCTTCCATTGCTTGTCGGGTTCATCCAGCCGATCCCTGAAGCGTTTGAGCTGTTCTTCCATATCGATGTGCAGGAAAAACTTGACAATCGTTGTCCCACTGTTAGTCAGCTCCCGCTCGAAGGCGTTGATTTCGTTATAACGCTTGGACCATACCTCTTTCGGCACCAGGTTGTGCACCCGCACTACCAGCACGTCCTCGTAATGCGAGCGGTTGAAAACCGTGATGTGCCCCTTCCCGGGCGTCGTCTTATGGATGCGCCATAGGTAATCGTGCGCCAGCTCCTCCGTGGTCGGCACCTTGAACCCCACCACCGAGCATCCCTGCGGGTTCATGGCTGCCATCACATGGTGGATCGTTCCATCCTTGCCACCCCCATCCATCGCCTGGAGCACGATTAGTAGGGAGTGTTTATTCTCAGCATACATCAGAGCTTGCAGCTCCGTCAGGCGTTCGCTGTACTTATTTTGCTCGGCAGTCGTCGACTCTTCATCAGCATACCCACTGTGATAGCCTGCATCGATCTTCCCCAGGTTAACCTTGCTGCCTGGTTTAATGCGGAATTCATTAGCATAGCTCATGGTCAGACCCTCCTGCTTGGGATTATATCATCCCCACTGGTCTATATGAAGATAGCCGATTTTTTATCCTTAATAATTCCATCCCGCTTGCCCACCAAAAAGTTTTGGGGTATCATGGGATGGAGCATGAGATAAGTGCCTAAGATCGAATACAATATTCCAGGCAGGGCTTGAATCACCATGGAACAGTTCTTATCCACCGAAATCCTGATCATTGAGCTATTATTCATTGTGGCTATTGTTGCTATTGCAGTGCGTCGGTTGCGTATTCCATACACCGTCGCCTTGGTTATCGTCGGTCTGCTGATCACCTTCCAGTCTTCGTTAAAATTCGAACTCACTCCTGAGCTGATTCTGGCATTGTTCGTTCCACCCCTCGTGTTCGAGGCTGCTTTTCACCTTAATATTCAGGAATTACGTCGGAATTTACCCGCCATCCTTCTCCTGGCTGTTCCCGGCGTCATCCTGACCACGTTCATCATTGGTGGAATGCTGGTTTTCGGGATCAAGCTAAGCCTGCCCATCGCTCTCGTCTTTGGTGCTTTGATTGCCGCCACCGACCCGGTTGCTGTAGTGGCATTATTCCGCACATTGGGTGTACCCAAACGCCTGTCGGTGCTCATCGAAGGTGAAAGCCTGTTCAATGACGGAACAGCCATCGTATTATTCAACCTGATGCTGACAATAGCCCTCACCAGCCAGTTCAACCTGATTAAAAGCGTAGGGCGGTTCTTCAGTGTTTCCATCGGCGGGATCATTGTGGGATTGGTGCTCGGCTGGCTGATCTCACTGCTGATTTCACGGGTGGACAATTACCTGATCGAGACCACCCTGACTACGGTGTTGGCTTTCGGTTCCTACCTGGTAGCTGAGAAATTAGGCTTCAGTGGTGTGCTGGCCGTGGTAGCTGCCGGATTGGTGAATGGCAATATCAGTCAGGAGGGCATGAGCCCCACCAGCCGCATCGTCATTTTCAACTTCTGGGAATATGTAGCATTCCTCACCAACTCCCTTGTGTTCTTATTGATTGGATTGCAGGTTAACATCACAGCCTTGCTTGCTTCTTGGCAACCCATTTTATGGGCGATCCTGGCAGTATTCGTGGCACGTTTTGTTGTAGTGTATGGATTGAGCTGGTTGGTAAATCATGTCGCTGAGCCAATTCCTCTCAAGTGGCAGCACGTCCTTAATTGGGGAGACCTGCGCGGTGCAATTAGTCTTGCGCTGGTGCTTAGTTTACCCCTTTCCATGGGTGCGGAGCGCGACCTGCTGCGTGTGATGACCTTCGGTGTCGTCCTGTTCACCCTTTTAGTTCAGAGCACCACCATGACCCCCCTTATCCGTTGGTTAAAAATCATCACCCGCAGCCAAGCCCAGGTCGAATACGAGCTGCAGCATGCCCGCCTGACTGCCTTGAGGAGCGCGGTTTCGCGCCTGGACCGCCTGCACAACGATGGAATGCTTTCCAGTCATTCATGGGAAAAGCTTAAGCGGTTCCTCACCGGGCAGGCTTCCTCGTTGGCAGAGAAAGTGCGCGGCATGCTCCTGGCAGATCCAGTATTGGAAGCAGAAGAGCTGGATACCGGCTGGCGGGAGATGCTGCGTGCCCAGCGCTCATCCCTGCTCAGTTTGCGCCAGGACGGTGTGATTACAGACGATGTCTTTGAGCAATTAGCCACTGAAGTGGATGCCCAACTGAGTGAGGGTTATCCCTCCTTATCTGACGAAACAGAAACCCAGACGCAGTTCCTCGAAGTGACCATCCCTGATGATTCACAAGCCAATGGTAAAACCATTGCCGAGCTGGGTATCCCCCGTGCTGCCGTACTCGTCTCCATCCAACGCGGTGACGAAATCATCATCCCCCGCGGAGATACCGTGTTGCATGAAGGGGATGTGGTCACCACCTTATGCGAGCGCGAGACTCTCACTGCAATTAAGGAGCTGCTGCTAGCCAAACAGGAGATAATTTCTGAATGATTGCACTGATCTTATTAATCCTAGGAATCGGATATGCCTGTTACCATTCGTGACGTTGCTAAACGGCTCAGCCTATCCATCACTACCGTCTCCCGGGCTCTGGATGGTTATCCCGATGTTTCCGAGGCAACCTGTCAACGTGTCATGCAGACCGCCCGCGAGCTCGGATATTTACCCAACCGGGCTGCCCACCAGCTCAGGCGTAAACGCACCGACACCATCGGGTATATCCTGCCATCCGGCGCTGCCCGCTTCTCCGACCCATATTTTGCTGAGTTCATTTCCGGTCTGGCGGATGAAGCTGCCCAAAACAATTTTGACTTGCTGGTCTCCTCTGCCCATGCCGGTGGAGACGCTGAGCGAAATGCATACCAACGCTGGGTATCCGAACGGCGAGTGGATGGTTTTGTCC